>CAYRLV010000239.1:0-6258 GCA_964425155.1 uncultured Ornithinicoccus sp.
CTGGTAGATCGACAGCGGCAGGTCCTTGTAGGAGCCGTAGAGCTCCTTGACGGTGAGGGTGAAGATCTCCTCGTGCGTCGGGCCGAGCAGGTAGTCGGCCCCCTTGCGGTCCTGCATGGTGAAGATGTTGTCGCCGTAGTCGGTCCAGCGGCCGCTGGCCTCGTAGGGCTCGCGCGGCAGCAACGCCGGAAAGAGCAGTTCCTGACTGCCGATCGCGGCCATCTCCTCGCGCACGATCTGCTCGACCTTGCGGAACACTCGCAGCCCGAGGGGCAGCCAGCTGTAGATGCCCGGCGCCACGCGGCGGATGTAGCCGGCCCGCACCAGGAGTCGGTGGCTGGGCAGCTCGGCGTCGGCCGGGTCCTCGCGGAGAGTTCGCAGGAACAGGGTCGACATCCGCAGGGCTGTCGCGGTCACGTGGTCTCCTTCGTCGCGGCGTCCGGTCGGTCCCCGGACCCCACGAGGATATCCGCCGGGACGCGCCGCCCTCACCCGCATTAGCGGCGGCGAGAACCGGCCACGACGCCAGGGGCTCGACGCTTCTCGCTGCTAGCCTCCGGCGGGTGAACCGGCCGACCCTGCAGCCCTATCCCGCCGACGCGAGCGTGACCGGGGACCTGCGCGTGCTGCCGGGCGTCCACAGCCCTCAGCTCGACCGCGACACCGACCTGCTGATCTGGCTGCCACCCGACTACGCGGGCGGCGACCGGCGCTACCCGGTGGTCTACCTGCACGACGGACAGAACCTCTTCGACCGGCGCACCGGGTTCGGCGGCCTGGAGTGGCGGGCCGACGAGACGATGACCGCGCTGCACCGTGAGGGCCTCGACGCCGTGCTCGTGGGGATCCCCAACGCCGGGTCCGAACGGATGGAGGACTACACCCGCTACACCGATCCGGAGCACGGCGGTGGCGGGGCGGAGGACTACCTCGCCTTCGTGGCCGAGACCGTCAAGCCGCTCGTCGACGAGGTGGTGCGCACCCAGCCCGAACGCGAGCACACCAGCACGGTCGGCTCCTCGCTGGGGGCGTTGGTCAGCCTGTCCTGCTTCCTGCTGCGGTCCGAGGTGTTCGGCGGCGCGGGGCTGCTCAGCCCGTCCTTCTGGTGGCCCGGTGACCGCCTGCTGGAGGACCTGCGGGCGGGCATCCCGGCCGGTCGCGTCTACCTCGACGTCGGCGGGCAGGAGCGCGACGACGCCCGCGGCAGCGAGGCCTACGTGCAGGACGTCCGGCGGGTCGCCGAGTTCTTCGACGCGGCGCCGGAGACGTTGCTGCGGCTGGAGTTCGACCCGGACGGCCACCACGGCGAGCGCTGGTGGGCCGAGCGGCTGCCCGACGCCCTGCGCTTCCTCCTCGGGTCGTGAGTGCCGGGCCCGCGACGAGCGGCACGACGGCTCCGGAGGCCGACGTGCAGCTGCTCGGCACCAGCGGGGCCTGGCCCGAGCGCGGCCGGGCCTGCGCCGGTCTGCTGCTGACGGCCGGGGAGCACCGCACCGTGCTGGACCTCGGCTACGGCGCCTTCGCCCGGTTGCTCGAGGCGCTCGGCGGGAGCGCCGACCGGGTCGACGCCGTGGTGGTGACGCACGCCCACCCCGACCACCTCGTCGACGTGCACGCCCTCTACCGGTCCCGGAGGTTCGCGCCGGGGACGCCGACACCGCTGCCGCTGCTGGCGCCCGCCCAGGTGGCCGAGACGCTGGCGCGGATCGACCCGGAGGACCCGGACGGGCCCCGGGCGGTGTTCCGGCACATCCCGCTGCCCGGCCCCCGGCGGGGCCACGCGCTCGGCCCCTGGCGGCTGACCGCCGTCGCCACCCCGCACTACGTCACCAACGTGGCCGTCCGGCTCGACGGGCCGGCCGGATCGCTCGTCTACACCGGCGACGGCGGGCCCTGCCCCGAGCTGACCGAGCTCGCGGCCGGATGCGACCTGCTCGTCTGCGAGGCCACCGACCGCGGCCAGCAGGACCCCGACCGCGTCCCCGACGGCCTGCTCCGGACCGCGCGGGACGCCGGACGGCTCGCCCGTGAGGCCGGAGTCGGTCGTCTGGTGCTCACCCACTTCTGGCCGGGGAACGACCGCGAACGGTCCCGCCGCGAGGCCGCGCAGGAGTATGACGGGCCGGTCACCGCCGGTGACGAGCACCGGCCGCCGCTGCCGCTCCGGCGCCGGACGCCCGCCTGACGGTCAGGACGTGCCGTCCAGCACCCGCTCCAGGACGGCCGCCTCGGCACGCAGCACGTCCGCTCGCTCGGGATGTGTCGACGCCAGGCCGTCGGCCGCTTCGACGAGCTCGCGGTGCTCCGAGCGGACGACCTCCCGCACCGCGTGCGGGTCGAGCTCGCGCCGGGGCCGGTCGTTGGCCCCGACGCCCACGGCCGTGGCCTCGACCGCGCCGGCCCTCTCGACCGTGTCGACCGGGACGGCTTCGGCGTTGGCCACCGCGGCCAGGGCGGAACGCAGCGCTCGGACGGCCACGCGGTCGCGGGCCTTCACGGCACGGGACAGGGCCTCCCGCAGGGCCGCGCGAGGGTCAGGGTGCTGGTCGGTCGAGGTCATCGCCCGAGCCCACCACGGCAGGCGTCCCCGGGCAACCGGCGTGGTGCCCGCGGATGCCCTCAGAGCAGGACCGTCGCGAAGCGGCCCTTCTGGGTGAAGCCCACACGCCGGTAGGTCGCCCGGGCCGGCGCGTTGTAGTGGTTGACGTAGAGCGTGACCTCCGGAGCGATCTGGTCCTGCACCTGCTGGACCACCGCGGCCATCGCAGGGACCGCCAGGCCGCGCCCGCGGTGGGTGGGGGCAACCCAGACCCCTTGGATCTGGGCCACGCCCTGCGCGACCGAGCCGACGTCCGCCTTGAACACCACCTGTCCACCCTCCATTCGGATGAAGGTGTGCCCCCGCGCGATCAGCGCGGAGACGCTGGCCCGGTAGGGCGCGTCGGACCCGCTGAACGGTGGGTAGCCGATCTCCTCGGTGAACATCGCGGCCGCGGCGGGCACGACGGCGTCGAGCTCGTCCGGACGGGCCCGGCGCACCTGCGGGTCCATCGCCAGCCCCAGACTGCGGGGGTGCCGCACGGTGGACAACATCGGTTGGTCGGCCCGGATGGAGGCTGCCACACCCCAGTGCCGGGCCAGCCGCTCCCAGAGCGGCAGCACGGTCTCCGCCGGCCCGAACAACGACGAGCACTCGCGGCGTCGTCGCCGCAGCCGGCTGGCGAAGGGGCCCAGGGCCTCGGGTCCCACGGCGACCGGCACGACGTTGGCCGACACCCAGCACAGCGAACGCAGCCCGCCGTCGTCGGCATAGCCCAGCAGTGAGGATCCCCGATGCCCGTTGAGGGCGCCCTCGAGGATGCGGGCGGACACGAACACGTTGGTCGCCGGGTCGGCTGCGCAGACCGCGAGGGCCTCGTCGCGGTCGGCCGCGGTCAGCGCGCGGACCGGGCTGTGCGTGCGCAGCATCCCCACAGCCTGCCTTGCGCGGGCGGCATCTGTCGACGCACCGCGTGGACCGGTGTGTCCCGATCCGTCCTGCTCCTCGGGCCGTCCCGCCCGAGGAGCGGGACGGCCCGAGGCGATCGTGGGGCGTGCCCTACGGTCTCCCTGTGGGAGTGGTGCTCGGGTTGCTGGCGGCCGCCGCCTACGGGACCTCGGACTTCGTGGGGGGCATCGGGGGGCGTCGTTCCAACGTGGGTGCGCTCGCCATCTGGTCGCAGGGCATGAGCCTGCTCGCGGCGCTGGTGGCGGTGCTGGTGGTGCACGGAGACCCCAGCACCGGAGCGCTCGCCTGGGGAGCCGCGAGCGGGGTCGGAGCGGGCATCGGCACGGTGACCCTCTACCGCGGCCTGGCGGTGGCTCGCATGGGTGTCGTCTCCCCCTTGTCGGCGGTGGTCTCGGCGTTGATCCCCGCCCTCGTCGGCATCGCCACCGGGGATCGTCCGTCCGCCCTCGCCCTGGTGGGCATGGCGGCCGCTGTGCCGGCGATCGTCCTGGTCTCCTGGCACGGCGAGGCGGAGCAGACGGCTCGCAGCAGCGGGATCGGCTACGGCCTGGTGGCCGGCCTCGGGTTCGGTTCCCTCTTCGCGGCGCTCGGCCAGGCCGGCACCGACTCGGGAGCGTGGCCGCTCGTGCCGGGGCAGGTGATCGCGATGGCCGTGATCCTGCCGGTCGGTCTGTCCCTGGCTCCGCGACCGGTGCCGTGGCGACCCGCCGCGCGCTACGGCCTGCTCGCGGGTGGGCTCGGCGGCTGCGCCAACCTGGTCTTCCTGGCCGCCACGGGCGCGGGACAGCTGGCCGTGGTGGCGGTGCTGACCTCGCTCTACCCGGCGATCACCGTGCTGCTGGCCCGCGCGCTGCTCGATGAGCGTTGGCGGCACGTGCAGGTCGTGGGTCTGGTCGCCTCCGCAGCCTCGGTGGTCCTCATCACGGTCGGCTGAGCGGCTGCGCAGGCTGGCACCGTGGTGATCTCCGCGGCGCCGGCGAGGTCTTCCGGGCCACGATCGGTCACGGTGACGGCATGGCGCGGCGCAGCCCAAGGCGTTGCGGGAGCGTGGCGCGGTGCGGTTGGCTCGCCGCATGGCTTTCTCGACGTACACGCCGACCGTGGGCCAGGTAGGTGCGGTCATCGATGTCGTGGCCTCGTGGCAGCGCGACGGGATGCCGGTGCAGCTGCACCCCGGCGACCTCGGCTGGCACTGGCGATTCGGGGCCGACACCGTGGCGCGGACCCTGCGCGTGTGGGCGCGCGACGACGAGGTCTTCGCCGTCGGCTTCCTGGACGAACCGCACCTGATCCGGTTGGCGCTCTCACCGGCAGCGGACCAGGACGTCGACACCGCGCGTCGGCTGGTCGACGACCTGCAGGACCCCACCCGGGGCGTGCTCCCCGCGGGGATGGCGTTCGTCGAGGCACGCTTCGGCGCCGCGTTGCGCTCGTTGCTGCACGAGCGCGGCTGGGAACCGGACGAGGCCTGGACGCCACTTCGACGGGACCTGACCGAGCCGGTCGAGCCCGGTCCGCTGCGGATCGAGGTCGCGGGTCCGGACCACCTCGAGGACCGGGTCGCCGTCCAGCGTGGGGCCTTCGACAGCGGGCACCCGATGACCCTGGAGCGGTGGCACACCATGGCGGCCGGCACCGCATACGCGCAGGCTCGGTGCCTGGTCGGCTACGACGACCGTGATGCCGCCGTGGCCACCACCACCGTCTGGTCGGCGGGACCGGGGCGACCCGGGCTGATCGAGCCGCTGGGTGTCCACCGGGACCACCGACGCCGGGGGCACGGCGTGTCGATCACGGTCGCCGCCGCGGCAGCACTGCAGCAGCTCGGCGCCTCCACCGCGATCGTCGCCACCCCGAGTTCGAACGAGCCGGCCGTGGCCACCTACCTGGCCGGCGGCTTCACGGCGGACCCGCAGGTCACCGACTTCCGGCTCAGCCGACGGTGACGGTGGGGCTCCCCGCGGTCTCGGCACCGTCGACCGGCTCGCCCATCTCCTCGGCGATCCGCATCGCCTCCTCGATCAGGGTCTCGACGATCTGCGACTCCGGCACGGTCTTGATGACCTCGCCCTTGACGAAGATCTGCCCCTTGCCGTTGCCGGAGGCCACGCCGAGGTCGGCCTCACGTGCCTCGCCGGGGCCGTTGACGACGCAACCCATGACCGCGACCCGCAGCGGCACCTCCAGTCCCTCCAGGCCGGCGGTGACCTCGTCGGCCAGGGTGTAGACGTCCACCTGCGCCCTGCCGCAGGAGGGGCAGGAGACGATCTCGAGCTTGCGCGGCCGCAGGTCGAGCGACTGCAGGATCGCGGTGCCGACCTTGACCTCCTCGACCGGCGGGGCCGAGAGCGAGACCCGGATGGTGTCGCCGATCCCCCGGGAGAGCAGTGCGCCGAACGCGGTCGCGGACTTGATCGTGCCCTGGAAGGCCGGCCCGGCCTCGGTGACCCCGAGGTGCAGCGGCCAGTCCCCCCGCTCGGCGAGCATCTCGTAGGCCCGCACCATGACGACCGGGTCGTTGTGCTTGACCGAGATCTTGAAGTCGTGGAAGTCGTGCTCCTCGAACAGGCTCGCCTCCCACACGGCGGACTCGACAAGCGCCTCCGCGGTGGGTTTGCCGTACTTCTCGAGCAACCGCTTGTCCAGGGACCCGGCGTTGACGCCGATCCGCAGCGAGACCCCGGCGTCCTTGGCGGCCTGGGCGATCTGCTTGACCTGGTCGTCGAACTTGCGGATGTTGCCCGGGTTGA
>CAYRLV010000240.1:0-6256 GCA_964425155.1 uncultured Ornithinicoccus sp.
GATCGACGAGACGGGCGAGGGTGGTCCGGCGCACCTCATACTCAACCACATGGTTGACAACAGGCTTGCGGCGCCCCATGATGGTTGTCAACCACATGGTTGAAGAAAGGCGTGACATGACCGACCAGCTCTCCCAGGTGTTTGCCGCGCTCGCCGACCCGACCCGGCGCGACATCGTCGCCAGGCTCGCTGTCAGTGACGCGGACGTCGGCGAGCTGGCCGCCCCGTATGCGGTGTCTCTCCAGGCGGTCTCCAAGCACCTCAAGGTGCTCGAGAGAGCCGGCCTGGTGACCCGATCGCGCGAGGCGCAGCGGCGGCCGTGTCATCTCGAGGCGGAGGTGTTCGACCTGATGACCGGATGGATCGAGCGCTACCGGCGCGAGGCCGAGGCGCGCTACCAGCGTCTGGACCGGGTTCTCGCCGAGATGCAGGACGACGGCAAGAGCATCACCAACGACGAACAAGGAGAAGCATCATGACCACCATCCAGAGCAACACCCACCAGGAGGCCACGATCGAGGCGGTGCCCGACCTGCCGGTCGTGCGGATCACCCGCGACTTCGCGGCCAGCCCGGCCCAACTCGTGCGCGCACACACCGACCGAGACCTGTTCGCCCGGTGGGCCGGCCCCAACGACATGGAGACCCGCGTCGATCGCTGGGAGGCCACCACCGGTGGCAGCTATCGCTACGCAACCGTTCGCGACGGCGAAGAGTACTGGTTCTACGGTTCGTTCCACTACGTGGGTGAGGAGCGTCTGGTGCAGACGTTCACCTGGGAGGGCATACCCGAGGGAGTCTCCCTCGAGACGATGACGTTCGAGGACCTCGGTGGAGGGCGCACCCGCCTGGTGGCCACCTCGGTCGTGGAAACCCTGGAGGCCAGGGACGCCATCCTCGCCAGCGGCATGGAGGTCGGCATCAACGACGGCTACGCCAAGCTCGACGGCCTGCTCGCCGAGGGAGCTCTGTGACCGAACACGCTGCGGCGCAACGGCATCGGCTGGTGGCAACACGCTTCGGTGCCGTTGCGCGGCGCTGAAGCTGCGCCCTCGACGCCAGGTGGACTCGCCGCCGGATAGCGTTTCGCCATGCCGATGACGCTCGCCCAGCTGACCTACTTCCTGGCTGCCGTGCGGCACGGGACGCTGTCCGGGGCCGCCGAGGCGCTGGGAGTGGCGCAGCCCAGCGTCTCGGAGCAGATCGCCAAGCTGGAGCGTCATCTGGGGACGCCGGTGTTCATCCGGGGCAACCGGGGGCTGGTCCTCACCCCGGCGGGCTCGAAGCTGAAGCCGCATGCCGAGCAGATCCTTGCCGACGTGGGCGACGCCGAGAATGCGGTGGCCGACATCCGCACCCTGGCGGGGGGATCGGTCGAGTTCGGCACGTTCAGCAGCGCGCACCACTACCTGCTGGCCGAGCTCGTGGCCGAGTTCCGCGAGTTGCATCCGCAGGTCACCGTTCGCATCGTCGGCAACAACTCGACGGAGGTGGCCGAAGCCGTCCGGCGCGGCGACCTGGAAGCGGGCCTGGTCGCGCTCCCGGTCGACGATCGCGGGCTCACCCTGAGCCGCACCGTCTGGACCTGCGAGGTGGTCTACTTCCACACCGATCCCGACCGAGTGAAGGAGCCCGCGACCATCGACCGCATCGCCTCCGCGCCTCTGGTCCTGCCCGAGGCGCGCTGGGGGGATACCGATCCCACCCGACGGCGGTTGATGCTGGAGGCCCAACGGAACGGTCGGTCCCTGCAGCCACAGATCGAGGTCGAGTCACCGGCCGCCGCCTTGGACATCGCCTCCCGAGGGGTGGCCGGGACCGTGGCAGCACTGCCCCTGGCCCGCGTCCTCGGGTTCACCGACCGGCTCCGTTGGGCGTCGCTGGACCCCATGTTGCAGGAGACGTTCGCCTTCGTTACCCGCCGGGATGCCCGGGTGTCCGCGGCCACGACGGAACTCATGTCCCTCGCGTCCCAGCACCTGCGCCGGATGCATCGCGAGCACCTCGGCCGGTGAGCCGGGGACCGGTCAGGCGGACGACTCCTCGGCGTCGAGGTTGCCGAGACCCTCGCTCAGTCCCTCCTCGGTGGGCTCGGTGAAGCCGGACCGCACCGCCCAGTAGTAGGTGACCAGCCCGATGGCCAGTGACAGCAGGGTGCCCCACGGGAACGCCAGTCCGTCCTTCAGCGGGCCGTACTCGCCGAAGTAGGACAGCGTCAGCAGGGCCAGCATCAGCACGATCAGCCAGATCCCGCGGTTGACGTCCGAGCGGCCTTGCTTGGAGCTGAACGCCCACATGAACAGCGCGTAGCCGAGCGGCAGCACCCAGAGGCCGATGATGTAGGCCGCGAACGACCACCGGTCCTCCCGCGGTCCGGTCGGGTCGGCCAGCACCCAGCCTCCCCGGTTCGCGAGGATGATCATCAGGACGAAGTAGACCAGCGAGCCGATGATCCCCACCCGCCGGTCGATCCAGCCCTTCTTCGGTGCGTAGTACACGCCGTAGACGAACATGCCGAGCAGGATCGCGGTGAAGAAGTTGACGAGGGTCTCGAATCCCGCCCAGTACATGATGACCAGTCCGGCGAGGTAGCTGATCGGGCTCCAGATCGGGGCGCCGCGCAGGTAGAACGGGCGCTTCAACGTCGGGTAGCAGCGCCGCATGACCGGCAGCATCACGCCGCCCATGATCGTGCTCATCACGAGAGCAGAGCTGATGAAGCCGACCAGTCGGTACCAGCTGGGGGCGGGGAAGAAGAAGATGCACCCGATGACCACGGCAGTCACGGCCGCCACCCAGGGGATGCCCCAGCGGTTGGTCTTGCGGAGCGCGGACGGGAGGTAGCCGTTGACGCTCAGGCCGAAGCTGACCCGGATGCTGGCGCCGAGGTAGATCCAGCCGGCGCCGGCCGGCGAGACCACGGCGTCCACGAGCAGCAGGGAACCGAAAGCCCCGAGCAGGGCGTAGGGCGCCGCCTCCAGCGCGTGCAGCAGCGGTCCGTCGCCCCAGCTGCTGCCCGCCATGGCGGCCCAGTCGCCGGGCTCGACACCCATGTCTGCCCAGTTGATGGCCCCGGTGAAGCCGACCTGCAGAGCGAAGTAGAGCGCCACCGGGATGACGATGATGCCGAGCGTCGCGAGCGGGATGTTGCGCTGCGGGTTGCGGATCTCACCACCGAAGTCCAGGGCCTGCCGGAAGCCCATCATCGCGAACGCGATGCCGCCGAGGGCGACCGCCTGGAACACCTCGGACACACCGAACGGTGCGAAACCGTGGTCGGTGTAGTTGCTGCCGTCGAAGACGACCAGGAGCAGGATGAAGGTGACCGTGGGGATGATGATCTTCCACCAGGTGATCCATTTGTTGGTCTTGCTCAGCAGGCCGATGCCGAAGTTGTTGAGCAGGAAGAACAGCACCATCAGCCCGATGCCGGTGAGGATGCCGTTCGGCCAGGTCAGCATCGTGACCCCGTGGACCACACGCAGCAGCCCGAAGCTCTCGAACTCCCCGCCGAAGTAGGTGACCACGGCCACGGCCTCGATGGCCGGCAGCGACACGGTGGCCAACCAGAAGGACCAGCCCATGATCCAGCCGGTCATCCCGCCGTGCGTCACGTGCGGATAGCGGACGATGGCTCCGCTGCGGGGGAGCGCGGCGCTCAGCTCCATCCAGGTGATCGCGATCAGCAGAATGAGGACGCCGCCGATCAGCCAGGAGAAGGCGGAGGCAGGCCCGGCAATGGCTGCGGCGGCCAGCGTCGCGAAGAGCCAGCCGGAGCCGATCTGGCCGCCGATGCCGAGGAACATCGCCTCCTGGAGACTCATGTCGGCTCGGAAGCCGGCGTCCGCTTCGTGCGCGATCTCGGTCGTGTTGGGCGCGGGGGCTGCCATCCGTGGCTCCTCATCCGTGGACCCGTCCCCGGGTGGGCTCGGGCAACTGCTGCTCAGGCACCCTAGAGCCGGCAGCGCCTCCGAACCACCCTCATCTCCCTTGGCTTGCCCAAGGTGTCTCCTAGGGCAGGCCCTCACCCGCAAGGAAGAGCCGGAACTCGCCGCACCCGGTGAGCGCGGCGGGGTGCCGTCAGATCGCAGCGAGGCCGCGGGGGGCCACCTCGGTGCGCAACTTGCGGAAGATGCGACTCAGTAGTCGGGACACCTGCATCTGGCTGATGCCGAGGGAATCTCCGATCTCCTGCTGGGTCCACCCGCTGATGAAACGCAGGTAGATGATGTGGCGCTCGCGATTGTTGAGCACCTTGAGCGCCGGGCGCAGCAACACCCTGGCCTCGGTCACCTTGTAGGCGTGGTCGTCCCTGCCCAGACGCTCCGACCAGGTGGTCTGGTGATGGTCGTCCGACTCGGTCGGCGCGTCGATCGAGACGGCGTGGGACACGCGGCGCGCCACGCGGGCCTCTCGGAGCTCGGCCTCCTCGATCCTCATGTCCTCCGCCAACTCGCCGTCGCTGGGTTCGTGCCCCAATTCCTGACCGAGTTGTTGCTCACGGTCGCGGAGGTCGAGCTGGAGCTCCTGGAGTCGACGCGGTGGTCGCACGTCCCAGACGTGGTCACGGAAGTAGCGTTTGATCTCCCCCGTGATGGTGGGGACGGCATACGCCCGGAAGCTCGGTCCCTTGTTCTTGCGGTAGCCGGTGATGGCCTTGCAGAGGGCGAGTCGGCCCACCTGGACGAGGTCCTCCCACTCGACGCCCCGCGAGTGGTAGTGCGAAGCGATCGCGTTGACGAGGGGGAGGTGCCGCTCCACCAAGGCCTCGAACAACAGTTGGGACTGACTCAGATCGCCCTCGGCGGCAAAGCGATCCAGCATCTGCTCGACCTCGCGATCGGGCTCGTGGACACACGACGAGGTGTGCTCGGATGACGAGCGCGGATGAGGAGGGGCCGGGGATCCTGCGGGGAGCGTGCTCATGTTCGTGCCACCTCTGTCGAGGGGGGCAAGAGCAGGCCGACGCTGCTGGACCAACTCGTTCTTCGATCAAAGCATCTTCCGGAACGGGCCACAAGGGGCCCCGGCGTGTCCTTCCGGTCAGCCGCGTCCCACGTAGGGCATGGCGGTCGCCATCACTGTCATGGTGAGGACGTTCGCGTCGAGGGGCAGCGAGGCCATGTGGGCCACGGCACGCCCGACCTCCGCGACATCCATCGTGGGCTCGGCCCGCACGGTGCCGTCCGCTTGCACGATGCCCGCCGCCATCCGCCCGGTCATCTCGGTGGCCGCGTTGCCGATGTCGATCTGTCCGCAGGCGATGCGGTGCGCGCGGCCGTCCAGCGCCGTGGCCTTGGTCAATCCGGTGATCGCGTGCTTCGTCGCGGTGTACGCCGCGGAGCCCGGTCGCGGTGTGTGAGCGGATATGGAGCCGTTGTTGATGATTCGACCGCCCGCGGGTTCTTGATCGCGCATCACCCGGAAGGCCTCGCGGGTGCACAGGAACGCACCGGTCAGGTTCGTCGCGACGACGCGCTCCCAGTCATCGAGTGACACGTCACCCACCGGAAGAGCGGGTGCGTTGACGCCGGCGTTGTTGAAGAGCAGATCGACACGGGACAGTCGCTCTCGCGTCTGGTCGAACAGACTGCGCACGGAGGACTCGTCCGTGACGTCACAGCGGATGGTGGTGGCGTCGCCGCCGTCGGCCAGGACCGCTCGGCGCGAGTCCTCGAGCGTCTCGACGTGTCGGCCGCAGAGGACGACGTGGAAACCGTCCGCGGCGAGCGCCAGGGCGGCGGCCCGCCCTACTCCGGTTCCCCCGCCGGTGACGACCGCCACGCGCGGGACCGTCGTCCCCCGGCTGTCGGAGCCCTCCGTCATGGGCGCACCCTACCCAAGGCGTGCGCTGCGTTTGCATAATCATGCATGAGGATGAATACTGTTCCTCGTGTCCAAGGTCCTGACATCCCTGCCCGCCGGCGAGCGCGTCGGCATCGCCTTCTCCGGAGGACTCGACACCTCGGTCGCAGTCGCGTGGATGCGAGAGAAGGGCGCCGTGCCCTGCACCTACACCGCCGACCTCGGACAGTACGACGAGTCGGACATCGAGTCCGTGCCCGGGCGAGCAGCGGCATACGGAGCCGAGCTGTCCCGGCTGGTGGACTGCAAGGAGGCGCTCGTCGAGGAGGGGCTCGCGGCGATCACGTGCGGCGCCTTCCACGTCCGGTCGGCCGGCCGGGTCTACTTCAACACCACCCCGCTCGGCCGCGCCGTGACCGGCACCCTGCTGGTGCGCGCCATGCTCGAGGACG
>CAYRLV010000241.1:0-6255 GCA_964425155.1 uncultured Ornithinicoccus sp.
AATCTTCGTGAGGTTTCGGCCCCTCTGAGGGCACCAGACCTCACGATGATTCCTCGCGAAGATTCCCCGGCCGTGGTCAGCGGTCGCGGGCGGCGGGGCCGGAGGCCCACACCGGGAAGCACTGCGGGAGCGCGAAACCGGCTCGGGAGAACGCATGCTCGACCGCGCGCGTCACGGCGGGCACCTGCTCGTCCGGGACGAGGGCGATGGCCGAGCCGCCGAACCCGCCTCCGGTCATCCGGGCTCCCAGCGCACCCTGTTCACGCGCCGTGTCGACCGCGAGATCCAGCTCCGGGGAGGAGATCTCGAAGTCGTCGCGCATCGAGGTGTGCGACGCGTCGAGCAGCCGGCCGAACCCGTCGAGGTCGTCGGCACGCAGCGCCGCCACGGCCTCGCGCACCCGTTGGATCTCGGTCACCACGTGCCGGGCCCGGCGCCGCACGACGGCATCGCCCAGCGGGGCGAGCGTCTCCGGCAGGTCGGCGGCGGGCACCTCGCGCAGGCTGGCGACACCCAGCGACCGGGCGGCCTGCTCGCACGAGCGGCGCCGCTCGGCGTACTGGCCGTCGACCAAGGAGTGCTTCGCCCGGGTGTCCATGACCAGCAACGTGATCCGGTGCCGCGACGGATCGAACGGCACCTGCTCGGTGGAGTCGTCACGGCAGTCCAGCAGGAGCGCGTGCCGGGCCGTGCTGCGCAACGCCGCGGACTGGTCCATGCCGCCCGTCGGCGCCCGGGCCACGACGTTCTCGGCCTGCACGCACGCCGCTGCCAGCCGTCGTCGGGCTTCGTCGTCCGCCGTCAGGTCCAGCCCGAACAGGTCCGAACACGCCACCGCCACAGCGCATTCGAGTGCCGCCGAGCTCGACAGGCCGGCACCGAGCGGCACCCGCCCGTCGACGACGACGTCGAGGCCACCGACCGGGTGGCCGGCGCGGCCCAACGCCCAGGGCACCCCGGCCGCGTAGGCCCCCCAACCCCGCGGCACGCCCGGGCCGACCTCGACCAGGTCGAGCTCGTAGCGGGCCGGGTCCTGCAGCGAGGACAGCACGAGCCGACCGTCCGAGCGTGGCCGCGCGGCCACCATCGTGCGCTGCGGGAGCGCGATCGGCAGGCACAGCCCGTCGTTGTAGTCGGTGTGCTCGCCGATGAGGTTGACGCGTCCGGGCGCGGACCACACGCCATCCGGCGGCGCGCCGTGCCACTCGGTGAATCGGGCGACCAGGCCGTTGAACTCAGCCATCGGCCAGCTCGCGCAGCCGGGCGGCCACCGTCTCCGGCGCGACGTCGTTGATCCACGCGCCGACGCCCGACTCGGAGCCGGCGAGGTACTTCAGCTTGCCGGCGGAGCGCATCACCGACATCACCTGCAGGTGCAGCCGGGAGACTTCGCGGCCCTCCGCGACCGGCGCCTGGTGCCACCCGGCGATGTAGGGCAACCGGATCGGCCGGCCGCTGCCGTCGACGTAGTAGCGGTCGAGCCGGCGCAACAGCTCCACGTAGACGACCGCGAGCTCGTCCCGCTCGTCCTCGTCGAGCGCCACGAGGTCCGGCACGTCGCGGTGCGGTGCGAGGTGGACCTCGACCGGCCAGCGGGCGGCGTGTGGGACGTAGGCGGTCCAGTGCGTGCCGGACCACACGACCCGGGTGCCGGCTGCGCGCTCGGCCGCGAGCACCTCGGCGCCCAACAGCCGGCCGGTCCGCGCGTGGTGCGCGGTCGCGCGCTCGAGGAGTGTCCGGGTGCGCGGCGGCACGAACGGGTAGGCGTAGATCTGGCCGTGCGGGTGAGCCAGGGTCACGCCGATCTCGCGGCCCCGGTTCTCGAAGCAGAACACGTGGGCCACGCCGCGCAGCGCGGACAGCTCGCGGGTGCGGTCGACCCACGCCTCGACGACGGTCCGGGCCCGCCGGGTGCCCAGCGAGGAGAAGCTCGCGTCGTGGTCGGAGGTGAAGCAGACGACCTCGCACCGCCCGTATGCGGGGACCTCCGCCTCCGGGGGCTGGTCCGGGCTGGGCGGCTCGCCCGCCGTCGTGGAGAACGAGGGGAACCGGTTCTCGAACACCACCACGTCGTAGTCACGCGCGGGAACCTCCGACGGCACCGTGCCCCGTCCGGTGGGGCAGAGCGGGCACTCGTCCGCCGGCGGCTGGAAGGTGCGGGTCTGCCGGTGACCGGCGATCGCCACCCAGTCACCGGTGAGCGGATCCCGGCGCATCGTGCCGGCCACCGGACGGGGGCCGAGGTCGCGCTCGTCCGCCGCCGAGCGGGCGACCGCGCCGGACACCCACGGTTCGCTGTCGTCGAAGTAGATCAGCTCGCGGCCGTCGGCCAGCTGCGTCCTGGTGCGCCGCACTCCGGGCGTGACCAGCGTCGTGGCTTCCTCACCGCTGCTGATTCGGCGCGTCATGCCGACGCCGGGTCGTCGCGCGCCGCCACCACGAGCTGCCCCACCTGCTGGCTCACCGTCCGGCGGGCCTCGGTGTCCAGGTCGGCGTCGGTGACCAGCACGTCCACCTGGTCCAGGGTCGCGATCGTGCACAACCCGATCACTCCCCACTTGCTGTGGTCGGCCACCACGACGACCTTCCGGGCCGCGCGGATCAGCGCCCGGTTGGTCTCTCCCTCGACCAGGTTCGGCGTCGTCAGACCCGCGTGCTCGTCGATCCCGTGGACGCCGAGGATGAGCGTGTCCACGTGCAACGTCTCGAGCGCCGCGTCCGCGACCGGGCCGACCAACGCGTCGCTGGGCGTCCGGACCCCGCCGGTGAGCACCACCTGCCGGTCGTCCCGGGCGGGATCGTGCAGCAGCTCGGCCACGTGGGGGGAGTTGGTGACCACGGTCAGGCCGGCCATCGCGCGCAGCTCGTGCGCCACCGCATACGTCGTGGTGCCGGCGGAGATCGCGACCGAGGCACCCGGCTTGATCAGCGCCGCCGCGGCGCGCGCGATGGCCGACTTCTCGATCGGATTCATCTCCGACTTCACCTGGAAGCCCGGCTCGTCGGCGCTGCGGTCGGACACCGCGGTCGCCCCGCCGTGGACCTTGACCACCAGGCCGCGCCCCGCCAGCGCCTCGATGTCGCGACGCACCGTCATGTCGGACACGCCGAGCACCTCGACCAGCTCGGACACGCGGGCGCCGCCGTGCCGGTCCACTTCCCGCAGGATCCGTTCCTGCCGTTGACGTGCCAGCACGGCTCCTCCTCGAGGTCGGTTCGTCGCGTCGCGTCCGCCTTCGGGCGTCTCGACATAATCAAACAGTCAACCCGCGACGTCCCGAGAGGAAGCCGGAAGGGTCGGACCTTCCCAAAGGATATCCAACAGAACCGATCACGAACACCCATCGGGTCTCCGCGTCGTCCCCTGCCGGGGCCGGCGCCGGGGACCTGACACAATGGCGGCCATGCCCGAGCACGACACCGCGCGCCACCCGGCCCTGCCCCGACTGTTCTCCGGGATGCAGCCCACCCAGGACTCGCTGCACCTCGGCAACTACCTCGGCGCCCTGCAGAACTGGGTCGCCATGCAGGAGACCCACGACGCGTTCTACTGCGTCGTGGACCTGCACGCCATCACCGTCGAGGTCGCGCCGGAGAAGCTGCGGGAGCGCACCCGGGTGACGGCGGCGCAGTACCTCGCCGCCGGCATCGACCCGGCGCGCTCGACGGTCTTCGTGCAGAGCCACGTCCCCGAGCACGCGGAGCTGACCTGGGTGCTCTCCTGCGTCACCGGGTTCGGCGAGGCCAGCCGGATGACGCAGTTCAAGGACAAGTCCACCCGGCACGGCGCCGACAGCACCACCGTGGGGCTGTTCACCTATCCGGTGCTCATGGCCGCCGACATCCTGCTGTATGGGGCGGCGCAGGTGCCGGTGGGTGAGGACCAGCGCCAGCACCTCGAGCTGACCCGCAACCTCGCCCAACGGTTCAACTCCCGTTTCGGGGAGACCTTCGTCGTGCCCGAGCCGCACATCGTCAGGGCCACGGCCAAGATCCAGGACCTGCAGGACCCGTCGGCGAAGATGAGCAAGTCGGCGGCGAGCCAGGCCGGGGTCATCGACCTGCTCGAGGACCCCAAGGTGGTGGCCAAGCGGATCCGTTCGGCGGTCACCGACACCGGCCGTGAGGTGCGGTTCGACGAGGCGGGCAAGCCGGGGGTCTCGAACCTGCTGCGCATCCACTCGGCGCTGTCCGGCCGGCCGATCGACCAGCTCGAGCGGGACTTCGCGGGTCGGGGTTACGGCGATCTCAAGACCGAGGTCGCCGAGGTGGTCCTCGAGGTCCTCACGCCGTTTCGGGAGCGCACGCTGGAGCTGCTCGACGACCCCGCGGAGCTCGACCGGTTGCTCGCCGAGGGTGCCGACCGGGCCCGGGCGGTCTCGAGCCGCACGCTCAGCACGGTCTACGAGCGGGTCGGGTTCCTGCCGGCCAAGCGCTGACTGCGAAACGATGCCCACCATCGGCGTCTCGGTGCCCGTCCCGCATCCGTACGGGAAGGAGCTGCAGGAGTGCCGTCGGTCGTACGGTGACCCCCTGGCCGACGCCATCCCGGCTCATGTGACCCTGCTGCCGCCCACGGAGGTGTCCCCTCACGCCCTGCCGGCGATCGAGGACCACCTGGCCGCGGCGGCGGAGAGCATGCCCGCGTTCACCATGATCCTGCGGGGCACCGGGACCTTCCGCCCGGTGTCACCGGTCGTCTTCGTGCAGGTCGCCCGGGGGATCCCCGCCTGCGAGCTGCTGGAGGCGCAGATCCGGCGCGGACCGCTGCAGCGTGAGCTCAGCTTTCCCTACCACCCGCACGTCACCGTCGCGCACGGGCTCGCCGACGAGGTGCTCGACCGTGCCTTCGACGAGCTCGCGTCATACAGTTGCTCCTTCGACGTGCCCGGCTTCGACCTCTACGAGCACGGCGCCGACCTGGTGTGGAGGTCGGTCCGGACGTTCGACTTCGCAGGCACGACCGAACCGTAGGAGGGGACGGCATGGATCGGTTGAAGGAACTGTTCGCCCGGCTGCAGCGCACCCGCCCGTGGCGGGCGTGGAAGAGATATGGGGACGCCCACGGCAACGTGCTCGCGGGCGGGGTCGGCTACTTCGCCTTCTTCTCCGTCTTCCCGGCGGTGGCCCTCGCGTTCACCGTGTTCGGGTTCGTGCTGCGGGGGCACCCGGACCTGCAGAACACCGTCTTCGACGCGCTGCGCGAGCAACTGCCCGGCATGATCAAGGACCCCGACAACCCCGGGGCCGGGGGCATCATCCCGGCCAAGGCGCCTGGCGCGAACGCGCTGACCATCACCGGCATCGTCGCTCTGGTCACACTGTTGATGTCCGGCATGGGCTGGCTCGGCGCGGTGCGCACCGGCATCCGCGCGGTCTTCGGCGTCGAGGAGACCCCGGGCAACTTCATCACCGACAAGCTGCGCGACCTCGGTGTCATGCTGTCGCTCGGCCTGGGGATCGCGCTGTCCGGCATCTTCACCAGCGTGGCCAGCTCGTTGATCCGGTGGGTCGCCGGGCTGGTCAACTTCTCCGGGGCCTCGTGGCTGCTGCAGCTCGGCGTCCTCGCGGTCAGCGCGCTGGCCGACACCGGACTGATGATCCTGCTGCTGCGAGCCTTGTCGGGTGTGCCGGTGGGGGCGCGGGGACTCTTCCAGGGCGCGCTGATCGGCGGCGTCGGACTGACCGTGATGAAGGCCTTCGCGGGGCAGCTGATCAGCCACGCGACCAGCAACCCGCTGATGGCCAGCCTCGGCATCGTCGTCGGGCTGCTGTTCTGGCTCAACCTGATGTCCCGCCTGACGCTGCTCTCGGCGGCCTGGGCGGCCAACGACGTCGATGCCGCGGCGCTCGCCGACGAGACGGCCGCGAAGGAGTCGGGTCAGGCGGAGAAGGCCGAGGCGGCGGGCGAGGCGGCCGGCGCGTCGGCAGGCGAGTCAGCGAAGGAGGGCGCCACGGTCCGTGCCGGTGTGCCGGTCGGCCCGCCGCGGAGCACGGCGAACGGGGTCGCGCTGCGCCCGAAGGTGGGGCCAAAGTCGGTGCCGGTCGCGCCGTCGTTCGCCACCCGGGACGCCGACCGGGCCAGCCTGGCCGCGGGCGCGGTCCTCGGGGTCACCGGCGCGATCGCGGTCGGCTCGGCCGGGCGACTCGCCCGCACGGTGACGGGCGTGATCCGCCGCCGCTGACGCCATACCCCCTGCGGAGTTGCTGGCGAACCGTGACGTCGAGTGCCCGGATCGCCAGCAACTTCGCGCC
>CAYRLV010000242.1:0-6246 GCA_964425155.1 uncultured Ornithinicoccus sp.
CGGGAGGAATCTTCGTGAGGTCTGGGCCCCTGAGAGGGCACCAAACCTCACGAAGATCCGCGGGAGGGGGCTGGCAGAATCGGGCCATGCCCCGCGCCAACCGTCGTCGTCCGGAGGCGCCGCGACGTGACCTGCACGCCGCGCTGCACGGCATGGTGCGGCACGAGGACCACCCGGACGGGGCCTGGCTGGTCCGGTCGGTGCGCGGCACCGACTCCGGCAAGGTCTACCGCTGTCCCGGGTGCCAGCAGGAGGTTCCGGCCGCCGTCGCGCACGTCGTCGCCTGGCCGGCCGACGGGCTGGGTGGGCTGGACGACCGGCGCCACTGGCACACCCCCTGCTGGCGGGCCCGCGCCCGCCGCCCACCTCGGGGGTCCTTCCGCTAGCTCCCCGGCCCGCGTCCGGCTCGGGTCGCCGGAGACGTCGTATGACGTGCCTCGCCACCGCCGCTAACGGGAGCCTCGGGTGGCGCGCTCGGACGCCATCGCGGTGGCCACGTCCCGCGGGTAGGCGCGCCGCGCGATCAGCAGGATGATGCCGCCCAGCAGCAGGACGGCGGTCAGCACCATGAAGGACCGAGCGAGTCCCTCGGCGCCCCCACCCTGCGCCGTGTCGACCGACTCGGGGCCGCCCAGGACACCCGACAGGTAGCCGAACACCAGCGGAGCACTGGACTTCAGCAAGGTCTGGAAGAAGTTGCGCACGCTCTCGGCCCGCCCCCACAGGCGCGAGTGCATGATGTCCAGCCGGGCCGCGTTGACCGGGGGGTTGGTCGCTCCGATCGCCGCGGCGCCGACCAGCATCAGCGGCATGGCGAGGAGCATGGCCGAGGCGGCGAAGCCCGGCAGCAGGAAGCCGGCGGCCAGCAGCATGCAGATTCCGCCGACGAGGGGCCGGCTGGTGGGGTGGCCCCGTCCGATCAGCCGGTCGGAGATCTGGCCGCTGGCGAGCGTCCCGATGATCACCGCGAGACCGACGGCCACCAGCAGCGCCGTCGCCGTGCTCTGGCCCACGTCGAACCGGCCCCGCACGTAGACGATGGCGAACGTCTGGATCCCCGCGATGTAGAAGTAGCCGAAGGACGAGGCCACGATCAGCAGCAGGTTGGTCGGGACGGTCAACACGTAGCGGATGGCCCACGCGAGCGAGCGTCGGGCCGGGTCGGTGCGCAGCACGCGCCCTCGGCGCGGCTCGACCCCGGCGATCTCGAGGGCCTCGGCCAGACCCGTGCGCACGGCAGGCGAGGGCTCGGCCGATCCGGGCGCCGCGTCGACCTCCCGGGCCGCCTCCGGGTCGCGCGGCGGTGCGAGCGCCGCGTCGGCGGCGGGCACGAGGTGGGTGGCGCCCACCTCGATGACGCTGCCGCCCCCGCGGGCCGGTTCGGGCAGGGCCCGGAGCAGGGCCACCATGAGGACCGGGCCGAACATCGCCACGATCCAGAACGAGCCCCGCCAGGACCAGAGGGCCGACACCTCGGAGGCCAGCACCAGCCCGATCGCCGCGCCGAGGAACTCGCCGGTGAGGATGAACCCGAGCGCGCGCCCCCGGTCGATGTCGGGGAACAGGTCGCCGGCCAGTGAGGCGACCACGGGCGTCGCCGCTCCCACTCCTGCCCCGAGGACGAGCTGTCCGGCGAGCAGCATGCCGTAGGTCGTGGCGGCGCCCTCGAGGACGATCGCCAACGACCAGACGAGGACGCACCCCGCCAGCAGCCGCACCCGCGCGACGCGGTCGGCGAGCATGCCGAAGGGCACGGTGGTCAGCCCGGCCATCACGCTGGCGGCGGTCACCAGCAACCCGATCCCGGTGTTGTCCACGTCGAGCGCGACCTTCATGCCCGGCGCCACCGCGCCGATGATGGTCTGGTTGGCGGCGGCCAGCCCGAGCACCCCGGACAGGGCAGCGATCACGCGCAGCCGAGCGGGTCCCCCCACGGCCAGCTGCACGCGATCGAGGAGGGCGGTCACCGCCCCGCCCCGGTCGGCGCCGCGTGCCTCCAGGTCGTCACGTCCTCAGTATCGCCGCCCGGGCACCTTGACGCTCGTAGGTTTCGCCCCGGGGCGTGCCGCCTCGCGGGCCCGATCTCGCCGGGCCCGCGAGGCCGTGCGGGTCACGCGTGGCTCTGGCGGGGCACCAGGACCTGCTCGTAGAGCAGCAGGAGACCTGCCGCGACCGGGATGGCGATGAGCGCACCGAGGACCCCGAGGAGGGTGCCTCCGGCCAGGGCCGCGACCACGGTGACCGCGCCCGGGACCGACACCGTGCGCTGCATCACCTTCGGTGCGATGAGGTAGTTCTCGACCTGCTGGTAGACGATGTAGTAGACGCCGGCGATGATGGCGAGCCGCGGCTCGGTGAAGAACGCCACGATGACGACGAGCACCGCGCCGAGCGTCGCACCGACCATCGGGATGATGCCGAGGAAGCCGACCACCACGGCGAGCACCGCGGCGTAGGGGACGCCGATGATCGTCATCATGATCCAGCTGCAGATCGCATTGATCGCGGCCACGGCCACCTGCCCGATGGCGTAGCTGCCGACCCGGCGGAGGATCTCCTCCGACAGCGAGGACACCCGCTCTCGCCGGCTCGCGGGCACCATCCGGTAGGCCGCCTGCTTGACGCGGGGGAGCGACGCGAGGAAGTACAGGGTCAGGATGAACACGGTGAACGTCTGGAACACGCCGGACACCACCGCCTTGCCGGCGCCGAGGACCCCACCGAAGACCTGGCCGACCGTGTCGCCGCTGGTGATCCGCTTCTGGAACTCCTCCTGGATCTTGTCGGTGATGTTGTAGTCGTGGTCCAGCTGCTGCACCCAGTTGCTGTTCAGCAGCTGCTCGACGTAGTCGGGCGCGTTCTTGGCCAGCTCGGTGCCCTGCTGGACGACCGGCGGCACGACGAGCATCCCGATCGCGGCGAACACCACGAGCAGGCCGACGAACACCAGCGCGACCGACGCCCAGCGCCGGACCCCCCGCGCGGTGATCCAGTCCACGATGGGGTTGAGCGCCAGCGCGAGGAAGATCGAGACGAGCAGCAGGGTGAGGGTCGTGGTCAGCCGGCTCAGGGTCGTGAGCAGGGCGTAGGCGACCAGGACGCCGATCGCGCCGACGAACCCCATGTAGAACGGCGACTGCCGGTTGAGCGGCCGGCCCGCAGGCCCGTAGGCATCGTGGTCGGGGCCGTCCCGCCCGTCCGACCCGCCCGGGCCGTCGGTGCTCGTCGCCTCCCTCTGACCCGGGGAGGCCGGCTGCGCATGTTGGTCACCGTCCTCGGGCAGCTCGTCGGTGGTGACCTGGTTGCTGGCCCGGAAGGCGTCCCGCCGCTCCCGGGCCCAGGCGCGGGCCCGCCGCAGCAGACCGGCGGACGCACCGGACCCGCGTGTGCGGCCCCCCGTCCGTCGCGTCGTCACGCAGGCATTGTGTCCCTAGGCGTCCCGGAATCGGTTGATCGCGGCGCCGTGTCGCTCACGCAGTTCCGGATCCGTGACCCCCAGCCCCTCCTCGGGGGCGAGGGCCAGCACACCGACCTTGCCCTGGTGCAGGTTGCGGTGCACGTCGTGCGCGGCCCTGCCGGTCTCGTCGAGGGGGTAGGTCTTGCTCAGCGTCGGGTGGATCAGGCCGCGCCGGATCAGGTCGTTGGCCTCCCAGGCCTCGCGGTAGTTCGCGAAGTGCGAGCCGATGATCCGCTTGAGGTTCATCCACAGGTAGCGGTTGTCGTACTCGTGGATGAACCCGGAGGTGGAGGCGCAGGTGACGATCGTGCCGCCGCGACGCGCGACATACACACTGGCGCCGAAGGTCTCGCGCCCGGGGTGCTCGAAGACGATGTCCGGGTCGCGCCCGCCGGTGAGCTCGCGGATGTCCAGGCCGAACCGCTTCCACTCGCGCGGGTTCTGCGTCTGCTCGTCGGTCCAGAAGGTGTAGCCCTCGGCGTTCCGGTCCAGCACCAGTTCCGCGCCCATCGCGCGGCAGATCGCCGCCTTCTCCGGGCTGGAGACGACGCACACGGGGCTGGCGCCGGAGGCCAGCGCCATCTGCGTGGCGTAGGACCCCAGTCCGCCGCTGGCTCCCCAGATCAGGACCACGTCGCCGAGCTTCATCCCGGCGCCGTTGCGGGAGACGAGCTGCCGGTATGCGGTGCTGTTCACCAGCCCGGGCGAGGCCGCCTCCTCCCAGGTGAGGTGCTCGGCCTTCGGCATCAGCTGGTTGGTCTTGACGATCGCCAGCTCGGCGAGGCCGCCGAAGTTGGTCTCGAAACCCCAGATCCGCTGCTCGGGGTCGAGCATCGTGTCGTTGTGCCCGTCGGCCTGCTCCAGCTCGACGGACAGGCAGTGCGCGACGACCTCGTCGCCGGGCTTCCAGGCGTTGACGCCGGGGCCGGTGCGCAGCACGACGCCGGCCAGGTCGGAGCCGAGCACGTGGTAGGGCAGGTCGTGCCGGGCGGAGAGGGCGGACAGCCGGCCGTAGCGCTGGAGGAAGCCGAAGGTCGGCATCGGCTCGAAGATGGCCGACCAGACGGTGTTGTAGTTGATCGCACTCGCCATGACCGCGACGACCGCCTCGCCCGGTCCGAGCTCGGGCACCGGGACCTGCTCGACGTGCAGGCTCTCCCGGGGGTCCTTGTCCCGGCTGTCGCGGCCGGCGAACATCTCGACCTCGTCCTGGTGGACCGTGACGGCGCGGTAGGTCTCGGGCAGGGGGAGCGCGGCATACGTCTGCTCGCTGCGGTCCCCGGAGAGGATGGCGTCCCGGATCTCGTGCATCGTCGTGCTCCTGCGCTGGGCTGGCGGGCGGAGTCGCTGTGGCGATGCGGCCAAACGTACTGGCGGGTAAGGGTCTGCGGGGCGGAAGTGAGACCACCGCCACACTCCGCCCCCGCTGCGAATGGTTGTTGGATCACAGGCGGTTTTTTCGCGCTGATCCAACAACCATTCGCCACGACCTTCGCAGCGGGTGGGGGAGGGTCAGGCGTCGGCTGCGGGCTGCACCAGCTCGACCAGCACGCCCCCGGCGTCCTTGGGGTGGATGAAGTTGACCCGGCTGCCCGCGGTGCCGCGACGAGCCCCCTCATACAGCAGCCGCAGCCCGCGCTCGCGCAGGGTGGCGCTGACCGCCTCGAGGTCCTCGACCCGGTAGGCGACCTGCTGCACGCCGGGACCGGAGCGGTCGAGGAACTTCGCGATCGTCGACTCGGGCGTGAGCGGCGCGAGCAGCTGCACGCAGGAGCCGGAGTCGCCGACGGCCATCATCGCCTCCCGCACCCCCTGCTCCTCGTTGACCTCCTCGTGCACGAGGGACATGCCGTAGGTGTCGCGGTAGAACGCGATCGCGTCGTCGAGGTCGGTGACGGCGACCCCCACGTGGTCGATGGCGGTGAACAGGTCGGCGCTCATGCCGGGGCCCCCGCAAAGTATCGGAGCGAGGGACGAGCGTAGAACTTTGTGGGGTGGCTCATGGCGGCAGCCTACGGTCCGCAGCACGCGCCCGGCTGTGCCCACGGTCACGTCGGTCGGCCCCCAGGGCGCGGCTAGAGTGGACGGCGAGCAGGGATTCCGATCGTTGGAGGCACGGATCATGAGCGACACCCGCACGTCCGTCATCGTCGCCGGAGCGCGCACCCCCATGGGGCGGATGCTGGGCTCCCTCAAGGACTTCTCGGCCGCCGACCTGGGCGGGTTCGCCATCACCGGTGCGCTCGACAAGGCCGGGGTGACGGGGGACCAGGTCGACTACGTGATCATGGGCCAGGTGCTGACGGCCGGCGCCGGCCAGATCCCGGCGCGGCAGGCCGCGGTCAAGGCGGGGATCCCGATGTCCGTGCCGGCCCTGACGATCAACAAGGTCTGCCTGTCCGGGCTCGACGCCATCGCGCTCGCCGACCAGCTGATCCGCGCGGGCGAGTTCGACATCGTCGTCGCGGGGGGCCAGGAGTCGATGACCAACGCGCCGCACCTGCTGGAGAAGAGCCGGTCCGGCTACAAGTACGGCGACGTCACGGTGCGCGACCACATGGCCTACGACGGGCTGTGGGACGCCTTCACCGACCAGGCGATGGGCGGCCTCACCGAGGACGCCAACAAGGCGGACCTCGAGTTCTCCCGCGAGGAGCAGGACGCGTTCTCGGCCCGCAGTCACCAGCAGGCCGCGAAGGCGTGGAAGGACGGCCTGTTCGACGACGAGGTCGTCGCCGTGCAGATCCCGCAGCGCAAGGGCGACCCGATCGAGTTCAAGGCCGACGAGG
>CAYRLV010000243.1:0-6244 GCA_964425155.1 uncultured Ornithinicoccus sp.
AGAAGGTCAGGGGCGGTTGGTCGGCGATCGTGACGTGCAGCTCGTCGCCGCGTCGTTCGATGTCCATGCGTGCACCCGAGGGGAGGGCGAAGTGGCCGACGAACGGGTCGAGCTCGTCCCGGAGCGGAGGGTCGAGGGGGTCGATGACCGCGTCCGGCCAGTCGTGTCGCGCCGCCAGGTCGCCGAGCAGGTCGACGATGAGGTTGACGCCGCACTCGTCGCTGTTGGTCATGATCGCGGCCCCGTCGCCGCTGTCGCGGTGCACCAGCAGGTGGCACTGGTAGCCCTCGTTGCCGCCCAGGTGGCCGAACCAGCTGCCCCGACCGTCGGTGCCGGCGCGGAGGAACAGCCCGAGCCCCATGGAGTCCAGACCGCCGATCCGCCTGGTCGTCCCCGACGACGGGACCTGGCGGGTGAGCATCTGCCCCACCAGGTCGGGGCCGACGACGGCGCCCGGCGCTCCGGCGTCCGCGGCCCGGACGCCCATGGCGAAGCGGAGCAGGTCGGTCGGCGTGGTCCACAGGCCCGCGGCGCACTGCTCGGGGTAGACGTGCCACTCGCCGGCGACCACCGACCCGTCGCCGTGGTGGCCGGACGCCGCCTCCTCGTGCAGCGCCGCGGGCAGCGGCTGGGCGAAGGTGCTGTGCCGCATGCCGAGAGGGGAGAGGACCAGCTGGTCGAGCAGCTCGACGGCAGGACGACCCGTGGCCTCCTCGAGCATCAGCTGGAGCACCGTGATCCCGCCGCCCGAGTAGCGGAACTGCAGGCCGGGGACCAGGTCGGCGCGCACGCCGGGGGAGTTGGCCGGCGCGACACCGGACAGGACCTGCACCAGAGTGGGCACCGGCGCACCGACGGGATAACCCGGGAACCCGGACGTCGTCAGTCCCGCGCTGTGGCTGGCGATCCGGCGCAACGTGATCCGCGGCTGCCAGGCGCCGGCGGGCGGCACCTGCCACGCCTGCAGCCGGTCGTTGACGTCGGCGTCGAGGTCGAGGTCGCCGTCCTGCACGAGCCGCAGCGCTCCGAAGACGCTGACCGGCTTGCTGATCGAGCACGCCTGGAACCGCGTGGTCGGGGTGACCTCGGCGCCCAGACCGTCGGATCCGGCCCGGCGGGTGCCGAAGCACCACTGGCCGGCGATCCGCCCTCCGGCGAGCAGCGCGACCGAGGCGCCCGGCACGGCATACTCGCGCATCCGCTCCAGGACGTCGAAGCCGAACGGGTGCGCGTGGGTCACGACCGGACGCTACCGGCTCCGCCGGTCGCAGCAGCGTTCTGGCGGGAACACGTCACGCGCGGGTGGAGCGGCGACGGCTCTCGTTGCCCAGCTCGTCGACGGCGGTGACGACGTAGGTGTGCCGCCCGTGCCCGGGGTCCGGGTCCACCCAGTCGGTGTGCCGGTCGGTGGCCGGGACCACCGCGACCAGGTGCCGGGCGTCGGCGAAGTCGCACCCCCGGGGGCGACGGTGCCCCGAGAAGCGGTACACGGCATACGTGCTCGGCGACCTGCCGAACGACATCCAGGACAGCTCCACGCCGCCACGGCGGTGTCGCGCGTGCAGGCCGACGACGGGCGCCGGCGGGCGGTGGTCGAGCCACGGCATCGTCGGCTGCAGCGCCGGGTGCTGGTAGTGCTGCTCGGTGACCAGGCTGGTGGCACCGAGCAGGTCGTCGGTCACGGCCGAGGCGTTGTAGAAGATGTCGCCGCTGACCTCGGGGTAGCCCTGGTTGAAGGTCAGGTGGTCGGACATCTCCTGCGGGTCGTCGATCCACGCCGGCGACTGGGTGGAGGTGCCGATCTTGTAGGTCGCCTGGCCGATGTAGAGCCTGGTGCGAGAACCGGATTCGCGCACCTGCCGGGCCCACCAGTCGACCAGGACGTCGTAGTCGGCCGGGGCGAAACCCTCGGCCCAGTAGACCTGCGGCGCGAGGTAGTCGATCCACTCCTCGCGCAGCCAGCGGCGGGTGTCGGCGTAGAGGTCGTCGTAGCACTCCGCGCCGGCGGTGGTGTCGGAGCCGCGGGGGTCGGTGGCGATGTTGCGCCACACCGCGAACGGGCTGACGCCGAACTGCACGTGCGGCTTCGCCTCGTGGATCGCCGCGACGAGGCCCTGGACGAGGCGGTTGATGTTGTCCCGCCGCCAGTCGGCCTTGTTGTCGAAGTCGCCGCCGTAGGTCGCGTAGGTGTCGTCGTCGGGGAAGTCCTCGTCACCGACGGGGTAGGGGTAGAAGTAGTCGTCGAAGTGCACGCCGTCGAGGTCGTAGCGGGTGACCGCGTCCATGATGGCCGCGATGTTGAACTCGGTCACCTCCGGGATGCCCGGGTTGTAGTACAGCTTCGGCCCGTAGGTGACGACCCACTCCGGGTGCAGCCGGGCCGGGTGGGTGGGGACGAGCGCCTCGAGGTCGGTGCCCATGCTGACCCGGTGCGGGTTGAACCAGCCGTGCAGCGCGAGACCGCGCGCGTGCGCCTGCTCGACGGCGAAGCCGAGGGGGTCGTAGCCCGGGTCCTGGCCCTGGGTGCCGGTGAGGTACTTCGACCACGGCTCGTGCGTGGACGGCCAGAACGCGTCGGCGGTCGGCCGCACCTGCAGCACGACGGTGTTGTAGCCGCGCTCGACCGCGGTGTCGAGCAGGGTGACCAGCTCGGCCTGCTGCTCGGCCGCGGACAGCCCGGCGGTGCTGGGCCAGTCGATGTTGACCACGGTGGCGATCCACATGCCGCGCAGCTGGTGCTTCGGCGCGGTGGGGTCCGGCTCGCAGTGCCTGTCGTGCTGGTCGTCGCGGTCGTGGTGGCCGTCCCGGTGGGCGGCGAAGGCGGCGGGGGCCCCCACCCCGCCGAGCGTGGTCAGGGTCGCGACGCCGGCGGCCCCGGTGAGAAAGTCACGGCGCTTGAGGTGATCCATGTCACTTTCCTACCACTTTCGGGCACCCCTGTGGCGGTTGGCGACCCACCGTCCTGGGGTACCTTGCAGCATCAGGACGTGCCCGCCGGGGTCCGGCGGGACGACGCAACGACGGAGCCGCAGAGGGAGCGCAGCCGTGGCGCCAGATCAGACCGCACCCACCTCCGGGTCCGATTCCGAGTCCGTGGCCGCCACGCGCCTCTACCTGGCCCTCGGGCGGATCAGCCGGGCGCTCCGGCGCGACGCCCGGGACGCCCCGGTCGGGCACGGCGCACTCAGTGCGCTGGCCACGTTGACCGCGGCCGGGCCGATGCGGCTGGGCATGGTCGCCGAGACCGAGGGGGTGAGCGCCGCCTCGATGAGCCGGATCATCACCGGCCTGGAGCGGATGGGCCACGTCCGGCGCACCGCCGACCCCGAGGACGGGCGGGCCTTCCTCATCGAGCCGACGGCGAGCGGCCGCAGCCTGGTGGAGGCCGGCCGCAGCGCCCGGATGCGTGCCCTCGCGTCCCGCGTCGAACAGCTCACGCCCGCCCAACGGGCCGCCCTGATGCGGGCGCTGCCCGCGCTGGAGGCGCTCGTCGACTGACCCCGCGCGGTGACGCGCGGGGTGGGTGAACCCGAGGCGCGAGTGGCTCGTGTCCACCTGCAGGAGACGACGTCATACCCACGTCCGGTCGAAGGAGGTGGCTCGCGGACAGCCAGGTGGAGCTGATGCAGACGCTGCACGCCCAGCACGCGGCAGCGCTCTGGAGCTTCAGCCTGCGCCTGACCGGCGGTGACCGGGCTCGCGCCGAGGACCTCGTCCAGGAGACGTTGCTGCGTGCGTGGCGGCACCCGCGGGTGCTGGACCAGTCGCAGCGGTCGGCGCGCGCCTGGCTGTGCACGGTCGCGCGCAACCTGGCCATCGACGAGTGGCGTTCTCGTCGCTCGCAGGTGGAGGTCGTCACGGACACGCTGCCCGAGGACCCGCGCGCCTTCCGCGCGGACGAGGAGATCGACCGGCGGCTGCAGTCCTGGGTGGTCGCCGAGGCGCTCGCCCAGCTGTCCGCGGACCACCGCGCGGTGCTGGTGGAGTGCTACTACCGCGGGCGGTCGGTGGCGGAGGCGGCGCGGGTGCTCGACGTCCCGGAGGGCACCGTGAAGTCCCGGGCGCACTACGCACTGCGTGCGCTGCGGCTGGTCCTGGAGGAGATGGGAGAGGCACCGTGAGCCTGCGCGAGCACGACGAGTTCCACGAGTATGACGCGGCCTACGTGCTCGGGTCCCTGTCACCTGCCGATCGGCGCGCCTTCGAGGAGCACCTGACCGACTGCCCGGAGTGCGCCCGCGCGGTGCAGGAGATCGCCGGTGTCCCCGGCCTGCTCGCCACCGTCCCGCGGTCGGTCGTGGAGGAGGGCGTGCAGGACCCCGGCCCGGTGCCGGACACCCTGCTGCCCCGGCTGGTCCGAGAGGTGCGCCGGCGGCGCACCCGGCGGGGCTGGGCGATCGGCGCCGCCGCGGCGGTCGCGGCGGGAGCCCTCACCCTCGGCGGGGTCGGCATCGCGGGAGCGCTCGGCCCCGAGACGCTCACTGCCGCGGTCGAGCCGGCCGCCGGGTCGACCACGCCGAGCAGTGAGGCCACCATGCACCCGGTCGGTCAGGAGCGACTGCACGCCACGGTCGCGTTCACCTCCCGGCCCTGGGGGACGAGTGTCGACCTCACCTGTGCCTACGACGCGGGTGGTGGATATCCGGCCGGCGACCGGCCCACCTACGTGCTCGTCGTGCGCAGGGACGACGGCACCGCCCAGCAGGTGGCCACCTGGCGGGCGCTGCCGGGTCGGGAGATGACGCTGTCCGGCGCCAGCTCGTGGGAACGTGCCGACATCGCGCAGGTCGAGGTGCAGACGGAGACCGGGCGTGCGGTGCTCCGACTGAACAGCTGACCGGGCGACCCGGGCTACGTGTGCCGGGTCGGGCGGAGCCGCCACAGGGCGAGGCCGCCGGCCACGATCGCCAGCAGCTCGGAGACCCAGCCCACGGTCTGCGACGTGCCGGTCCAGGTCTCATTGACGCCGAACAGCCCGACGGTGGCGGAGATGATGAAGGCGCCGAGCGTCGCGGCACCGAAGCCCACCGCGGCGAGCAGCGGCAGCCAGTGCCGCCAGACCAGCACCGCCACGGTGATCACCACCCCGGCCACGGCGTTGAGCAGGAACAGCGGCCCGATCACCGAGATCGAGTCCCACCCGTGCGTCCACAGCCAGAAGTGCACGATGGCCGACACGAGCACCCCCAGGGCCGCGGCGCCCCGCAGGACGAGAGTGCTGTCGAGGCGGGCCAGCCGCCGGGTCGTCTGCTGCTCGTTGGTCACCATGCCGTTCCCTCCGGGTTGCCGGCCAGGCGCCGGCCGGGCGTGAGGTCGTCGTGCGGCGGTCGTGGGGCCGTCGTAGGGGACACGAGCAGATCTGGGTGACGGTTCAACTGAACCGGCGCGGGGCCGACGCCGTGTCGCACGTGTCCCGAGTATTCCCGAGACACGGTCGGCCGCGCGCCGGCAGGGAGGTCAGCATGAGACGCAGGCAGGTGCTCACGGGAGGGGCCGCGCTGGCGGCCGGCCTGGTCGTCACGGCGGGGTGTGGGGGTGGAGACCAGGCCGGGGGATCCGGCGAGGAGGCGCCTGCGGGCACGACCGGACCCGACGGCGACGGTGCGAGTTCGCCCACCGGCAACGGCGGCTCGACGGGCGGCCAGGCGCTGGTCGCGGTCGACGACGTGCCGGTCGGTGGCGCGGTCTCGGCGACCGACGGGGGCGGCAAGCCGCTGATCGTGGCGCAGCCGAAATCGGGCACCGTCGTGGCGTTCTCGGCGATCTGCACCCACCAGGGCTGCACCGTGACGCCGGACGGCTCGCAGCTGCGCTGCCCCTGCCACGGCTCGGTCTACGACGCCGCCGACGGGAGCAACGTCAGCGGTCCCGCCCCCAGCCCGCTGGCCCAGGTCGAGGTCACGGTCGTCGACGGGGAGGTCGTCGAGGCCTGACCGCCCGGACGTCCCGCGTCGCGGCTGCCCGGGCGGCCGCGACGCCGGACCTCCCGGCGGGGCGCCGGAGGGCCGGTGGGATGCTGCTCGCGTGCCCCGTCGCCTGATCCAGCTGTATGCCGGGCTGGTCGCCTTCGCGTTCGGCGAGGCCCTCATCGTGCGGGCGGGGCTCGGCGTCATGTCCTGGGACGTCTTCCACCAGGGGCTCGTGAAACAGGTCGGCCTCAGCATCGGCGTGTGGTCCATCATCGTCGGCGGCGTCGTCCTGGTGCTGTGGATCCCGTTGCGCGAGAGGCCCGGCCTCGGCACGG
>CAYRLV010000244.1:0-6237 GCA_964425155.1 uncultured Ornithinicoccus sp.
TGACCACACCGCCAGCCCGCCGCCGGACTCGACGTCGCGAGGGCACCGCTGCCTCCGGTGGTGACGCGGACGTCGCGGCCGTCGCCGCCCTGTATGCGGAGCCGGCCCGGGCTCGCGTGCTGCTGGCACTCGCCGACGGCCGCGCCCTGCCGGCCTCCACCCTGGCGGCCGAGGCCGGGGTCTCACCGCAGGCGGTGAGCAGCCACCTGGCCCGGCTGCTCGACGCCGGCCTGGTGACCGTCGAGCCGTCCGGCCGGCACCGCTACTACCGGCTGGCCGGGCCGGAGGTGTCCGCGGTACTCGAGGCGCTGGCCCGGCTGGCGCCGACCACGCCGGTGCGCTCCCTGCGGGAGGGCAACCGGTCGCACGCCCTGCGGGCCGCCCGCACCTGCTACGACCACCTCGCGGGCCGGCTCGGCGTGGCCGTCACGCAGGGACTGCTCGACCGGTCCGCGTTGGTCGCGGTGGACGGCCGACCGGACACCGGCCGACGGCCCGGGGAGCCGTTGGCTGCCCAGGTGGCGCACCCGCCGTACGAGCTCGGTCCGGCGGCGGACGAGGTGCTGGGCGCCATCGGCGTCGACCTGCCGGAGCTGCTCGCCGACCGCCGCAGCCGGCGGCCGTTGCTGCGCAGCTGCCTGGACTGGACCGAACAGCGCCACCACCTGGCCGGCCGGCTCGGCGCGGCGGTGGCCAGCGCGACGGTCGCCCAGGGTTGGGTGGTGCGACGCCCCCGTGACCGCGCGGTGCGCGTGACCACGGCAGGAGCCGCAGCCCTGCGCGCTCAGCTCGGCGTCACCCAGCCCTGAGGGTGGTGACGCGTGCTCGTGGGGGGCGTGCCCGCATACGTCCGGGAAAGCGCGCGAGGACTTCGCGCGCGTCAGGGATGACCCTGAATCCGTCCCTGAGACCGTGGCGGAACCTGGCTACTCGGTTGCCCACGGCGGCGGCTCGGGACGACGATGGAAGGGTGAGCGCTCAGCAGGTGGTCGCCGAGTTCGACGTCGTCGAGACGTATGTCGCGTCCCTGGCCGGCGCGCTGCGCGGTCCCCGGCGCGCGAAGGGCGACCTGCTCCGCGAAGCTCGCGACCACCTCATCGACGCCACCGAGGCGCTGCAGGGCCAGGGGCTCGAGCCGCGCGCGGCGCAGCGTCGGGCGGTGAGCGAGTTCGGCGCGGTCGAGGACGTGGCTCCCGGATACCAGGCCGTGTTGTCGTCCGGGTCCAGCCGCCGGATCGGGCTGGGGCTGCTCGTGGTGACGGCGGCCCAACCCGTCGCCTGGGACCTGGCGGTCGGTCCCGACGAACCCGCGGGGATGCTCGGCGCCGTCCTCGGCGTGGGGGTCGAGGTGGTGGGGATCGCCTGCCTGGTGGCGGCTCCGCTGGTCGCGGCGTTGGGCGGGATCGGACTGCGGCGGCTCGGGATCCGCACGCGGTTGGTGCGCGCCGGCGCGCTCACCACCTTGGTGCTCAGCCTGCTCATCGCCCTGCAGGCCGTCGCCATGGTCTCGGTGTCGAGTGGTCCGCTGCTCACCGGGCTCGGGATCGCCAGTGGTCTGGCCCTCGTGCCCTACGGGGCGGTGGCGCTGGCCAGCGTGCGCTGCCTGCGCGACCTGGGACGTGCGCAGGACCTAGGTGGCACCCGTCTGCGGTCGTAGCACCGCGTCGACGACCCCGGACAGGTCACGCCACGAGGCGCGCTCGTCGGCGAGCGCCCGGCGCCCCGCCTCGGTCAACCGGTAGGTCCGGCGCTTGCGACCACCGACCGTGCTCCACTCGCTGCTGAGCCAGCCGGCCTTCTCGAGCCGCCGGAGCGCGGGGTAGAGGGTGCCTGTGGGCATGTCGAGGGCACCGCCGCTGCGGCGGGTCAGGGACTCGAGGATGGCGTAGCCGTGCAGCGGTTCGTGCTCGACGGTGGCCAGCACCATGCCGTCGATGTGCCCCCGCACCGCGTCGTTCCTCACCGCTCCAGCGTACGCAGTCGGTAATAGATAGACAACCGACATGTAGATGACCTATATATAGAGAGTCTACTTATGGAGGTTGTCATGCCCGTCTCGCGGAGCCGGTTCGAGCGACTGGGGTCGTGGTCGACCCGCCACCACTGGAGGGCCCTGGTGTGCTGGGTGGTGGCGCTGGCCGCGATCACCGGCGCCTCACTCGCGGTGGGCAACGCCTATCGCGACAACTACGACCTGCCGGGCAGCGAGTCGCAGCAGGTGGCCGACGCCGTCGGGCACGACACGAGTGCCCCGGCCATCCAGATCGTGGTGCACGACGAGGCCGGGCTGTCCTCCCCGACGGAACGGGCGCGGATCGACCGGCTGCGAACCCGGGTGGCGGCGCTCCCGCACGTGCGGGGCGTGGCCGACCCCTACCGTGACCCGTCCGCGATCTCGTCCGACGGCCACACCGCCTTCTTCACGGTCACGCTGGACACCGATCCCGTGGACGCCGACCCGGCCGACGTGCGCGAGCTGGTCAGCGTGGCCCAGGCACGACAGGGACACGGGCTCCAGGTCGAGCTCGCGGGTGACGCGGTGCAGGACGCCACGGCGCCCGGCGGTTCCTCGGAGGGCATCGGCATGCTGGCCGCCCTCCTCATCCTCGTGCCGCTGTTCGGCTCCGTCCTGGCCGCCGGGCTCCCGCTGATCACGGCGGTCTTCGCCGTCGGTAGCTCGGTCGGGCTGGTCGCGCTCGTGTCGCACCTGGCCACCGTGCCGACGTATGCCGCCCCGATGATGATGCTCGTCGGCCTCGGCGTCGGCATCGACTACGCGCTGCTGGTGTTCTCGCGCTACCGCAGCGAGCTGCTCGGCGGCGCCGACCGTGCTGCCGCCACGTCACGGGCCCTCGACACGGCGGGTCGGTCGGTGCTCTTCGCGGGGTGCACGGTGATCATCGCGCTGCTCGGCCTGCTGGTGCTCGGCCTGGCCGCCCTGCAAGGGCTCGCGCTCACCATCGCGCTGACCGTGCTGCTGACCATGGTCGCCTCGATCACGCTGCTCCCGGCGCTGCTCACCCTCTTCGGTCGGCGGTTGGAGGCCAGCGTGCTGAAGCGGGCGTCCCGCTCCGGTCGCGTGCCAGGGGACCGGTGGCGGGCGCTCGCCGACCGGGTGCAGCGCCGACCGGTTCCGATCCTGGTCGGCAGCCTCGCCGTCCTGCTCCTGCTGGCCGCGCCGACCCTGCAGCTGCGGCTGGGCTTCGCCGACGCGGGCACGAACCCGCCGGACAGCACGACCCGCAAGGCCTACGACCTGCTCGCCGAGGGCTTCGGACCGGGCTCGGCCAGCCCGCTCATCGTGCTCGCCGAGGCCGACGGGCAGGACGCGGCGACCGCCGCGCAGGCGATGCGGCACACCCCCGGAGTCGCCGAGGTGCGCGGCCCGGTACCCGCCGGTGACGCCGGCTCCATGCTGATCGTCACGCCGACGACGGCTCCGGCGTCCGAGGAGACGGACGCGCTCGTCCACCGGCTGCGCGACGACGTGCTGCCGGGGGTCAGCGACGAGGTGGGCGGACGCTACCTCGTCGGCGGCGCCACCCCAGCCACCATCGACTTCTCCGACGCGGTCGCCCAGCGGCTGCCGTGGTTCATCGGCGCCGTGGTGCTGCTGTCCGCTCTGCTGCTGATGGCGGTCTTCCGCTCCCTCGTCATCGCGGTCAAGGCGGCCGTGCTCAACCTGCTGAGCATCGCGGCGGCCCTCGGCGTCATGACCTTCGTCTTCGGGGAGGGCCACTTCGGCGCGCAGCCGGGTCCGATCGAGGCGTTCCTGCCGGTGATCGTGTTCGCCGTGGTGTTCGGCCTGTCGATGGACTACGAGGTGTTCCTCGTCTCCCGGATCCACGAGGAGTGGCGGCGATCCGGCGATGCCGTCGGTGCCGTCCGGGAGGGGTTGGCGATGACGGGTGGGGTCATCACGGCCGCCGCCGCCATCATGATCGTCGTCTTCGGGGCCTTCCTCGCGAGCCCGGGCCGGATGCTCCAGGAGATGGGGCTCGGGCTGGCGGTCGCGGTGTTGCTCGATGCGGTGGTCATCCGCTGCCTCGTCGTGCCGGCCGCCTTGCGGCTGCTCGGCGAACGAGCCTGGTGGCTGCCGCGCTGGCTCGGCCGCCTGCTGCCCGCGGTCCGGCTGGAACCCGAGGGCGAGCCGGAGACGACCGGCAGTCACACGGCATACGTGTCCTGACGCCCCGCCCAGACGCCCGACTCGTAGCGAATGGTTGTTGGATCCGAGTGCGGAAAGCCCGCGCAGATCCAACAACCATTCGCCACGGGTGGAGCAGGCGCCAGTGACCGGTAGGCCGGTCCCACGAGTCAGGCGTCGCGACGCGAGACCACGGTGAACAGGGCCGCCAGGAAGACCAGGACGTAGGCGAGCAGCGCCACCGTCGCGGACGTGCCGGACAGCGTCGTGAGGACCCCGGGGGTCCCGCCCTGCGAGCTCACCGGGGCGGACCCGAGGGCTCCCGCCATCGAGCCGGCCGCGGTCCCGGGCAGGTGGTCGGTGACGACTTCGAGCGGCCCGAGCGCCGAGGCCACGGCGCGGAGCAGGTTCTCCACGACGAGGGCCCAGACCAGGCCGAGCCCGACGGACAGCGCGGGGCTGCGGGCGAGCACCCCGATCAGCGCACCACCGGTGCACCACATCGCCGCGATCAGCAGAGCCGCGCCCACGCCCTGTGCGAGGGCCAGCAGGGTCGGCCACACCAGGGGCTGGCCGATGATCGCCATCGTGACGGCGCTCGCGCCGAGGTCGAGGACCAGCGTCAGCAGGACCAGGGCCACCAGCCAGAGGCCGAGGGCGACGGCGGTGGCGGACAGGGCGGTGCGTCGCCCGGGGCCCTGGCTGAACACGGTCTTCCAGGTGCCCCAGCCGTAGCCGCTGCCGGTGGCCAGGGCACCCATGACGAGCACGAGGGCGCCGCCGAACATCGGCAGCCCGGACGTCAGGGCCTGCGGCACCGCGTCGACGTTCAGCTCGGCGAGCAAGGCAGCGGCGCTGCGCTCTCCGGCGTCCGCGGCGGAGCGGTACTGCAGGTAACCGATGACGTAGCCGAAGGTGAGGTCCAGCGCCAGCCAGACCCCGGTGATGATCCACGTGGTCGGCCACTTCGCGAGGCGGAGCAGTTCGGCCCGGACGCTGCCAGTCACCGCTGAGGGACGGTGGGTTGAGTTCATGACGCGACCTCCTCGTCGCTCGTGAGGGTGGTGTCGTGCCCGTCGCTGGCAGGTGTCGCGGCGACCTCGGTGTCCCCGGTCAGCTCGAAGAAGACCTCCTCGAGCGTGCGCCCCACCGGCCCGATCTCGAACACGTCCGCGCCGCCCCTGACCAGGTCCCGCGTGAGCGCGGGGATGGACGCCGCGTCCTGCTCGACGCGGATCGCGCCGTCCTCGAGCCGGCGCGCCCGGCCCGGGGCCACCCGCGACAGGACCCGTCGCACCCGGTCGTCCGGGGCGGCGCGCAGCTGCACGACGCTCGCCCCGCGCAGTTCGCTGACGGTGCTCTCGGCGAGCAACCGGCCGTGGTTGATCACGCCGACCCGGTCGCAGACCTGCTGCACCTCGTCCAGCAGGTGGCTGGACAGCATCACGGTCTGGCCGTGACCGGCGAGCCGGCGCACCAGTGCCCGCATGTCGGCCATCCCGGCCGGGTCGAGTCCGTTGGTGGGCTCGTCCAGGATGAGCAGGTCGGGGTCGCCGAGCAGTGCCGCAGCGACGCCGAGCCGCTGCTTCATCCCGAGCGAGTAGGACTTGAACTTGTCGCCGCTGCGGCCGGTCAGGTCGACCTGCTCGAGCGCGACGTCCACGCTCGCGTCCGACAGCCCGGTGTAGCGGGCCAGCACCCGCAGGTTGTCCCGCCCGGACAGATAGGGATAGAAGCCGGGGCCCTCGATCAGGGCGCCGACCCGTCGCAGCACGGCGGGGTCGCCCGGGCTGCCGTCCAGGACCCGGGCCTCGCCCGAGGTCGGCCGGACCTGCCCGAGCAGCATCCGCATGGTGGTGGTCTTGCCCGCGCCGTTGGGCCCGAGGAAGCCATAGACCTCGCCGCGCCGGACCGTGAGGCTGACCTCGTCGACCGCGGTGCGTGAGCCGTAGCGTCTGGTGAGGTGGTCGGTGACCACGATGTCCTGTGCCATGACCGCCACCCTCGTCGCCGCGGCACGACTTCCGCGTCGGCCACAGGACGGCTCTGCGGCTACTCCGCGTGCGGTAGGCCGGTGTCGCCCGCGCTGG
>CAYRLV010000245.1:0-6172 GCA_964425155.1 uncultured Ornithinicoccus sp.
CGCGGTCGGGATGTCGACGTCGCGGGACTCCTTGATCGGCTTGCCGTTGTCCAGGCTCTCCAGCACGGCGAACTCGCGCGCCCGCTCCTGCAGGATGCGGGCCAACCGGAAGAGGTACTTGCCGCGCTCGGCACCCGACAGCCGCCCCCAGGGCCCCTCATACGCCTTGCGCGCGGCCTTGACCGCGCGGTCGACGTCCGCGGCGCTGGCCTCGGTGACCTCGGCAAGCACCTCCTCGTTCGCCGGGCTCACCGACTTGAAGTGACTGCCGCCCTCGGACTCGACGAACTCCCCGCCGATGAACAACCCGTAGGACGGGCGCAGGTCGACGATGGCCCGGGACTCAGGGGCCGGTGCGTAGGTGAAGGTCATGGTTTGCCTCGCAGGTCTCGCAGGCGGGTGTCTCAGTCGATGGTCACGTAGTCGGCGCCGGAATAGGCCCCGGTGCGCAGCTTCTGCCGCTGCAGGATCAGGTCATTGAGCAGGCTGGACGCCCCGAACCGGAACCGCTCCGGAGTGAGCCAGTCCTCCCCGGCGGTCTCGTTGACCGTGACGAGGTACTTGATCGCGTCCTTGGAGGTGCGGATGCCGCCCGCCGGCTTCACCCCGACGACCTCGCCGGTCTCGTCACGCCAGTCGCGCACCGCCTCCAGCATGATCAGCGTGACCGGCAGGGTCGCCGCCGGCGACACCTTCCCGGTCGAGGTCTTGATGAAATCCGCACCGGCCAGCATCGCCAGCCACGAGGCCCGGCGCACGTTGTCGTAGGTCGCCAGCTCGCCGGTCTCCAGGATGACCTTGAGGTGCGCCGGCCCGCCCTGCGAGTCCGGCCGGTCACAGGCCGCCTTGATCGCGGCGATCTCGTCGAACACGTCCAGGTAACGACCGGACAAGAACGCGCCACGGTCGATCACCATGTCGATCTCGTGCGCCCCGGCCTCGACCGCGTCGCGAGTGTCGGTCAGCTTCACCTGCCGGGAGGCACGACCGGACGGGAACGCCGTCGCCACCGCGGCCACGCGGATGTCGGTGCCACGCAACGCCTCCAGCGCCACCGGGACCAAGTCGCCATAGACGCAGACCGCCGCGACCTGCGGGGTGCCCGGGTCGGTCGGGTCGGGCACGCGCGCCTTCGCGGCGAGCGCACGCACCTTGCCCACGGTGTCGGCACCCTCCAGCGTGGTCAGATCGACCATCGAGATGGCGGTGTCGATCGCCCACGCCTTGGCATCCTTCTTGATCGACCGGGTGGCCAGGGCCGCGGCCCGGGCATCACACCCCACCCGATCCACACCGGGCAGGCCGTGCAACCACGAGGCCAGCGCCCGGCCGGTCAGCTGGGACACACCGAGGTGCTCGCGGGCACGCGCGGTGGCGGTGGAGGAACTCACCACGGGAGTCTAACCGCCTATGCTCGACGGCGATGACCGACGCAACCGCCCCCTCATCCCGCCATGTCTACCGGCAGATCTCGCCCCAGATCACCGGGTGGCTGTTCGTCGGGCTGGCGGTGCTGCTGATCGTGCTCGCCCTCACGTCCTGGGGCGACAACCCCGCGCCCAAGCTGGTCGCCTGGCTGGTCTTCGGCGGCATCCTGAGCTGGACCGTCCTGCTGCGGCCGTGCGTCGTGCTCGCGCTGGACGGGGTGACCTTCCGCAACATCGTGCGCGACGTGCACCTGCCGTGGAACCAGGTGGACGTGGTCGAGCCGCGCTGGAACCTGCGGATCTACACGCCGGAGGACCACGGCTACACCGCGTGGTCGATCTCCTCCCAGGCAGCCCGCCCACGGGCGACCGGCGGCTTCGGGATCGGGCAGTGGGGCGGGCTGGGCCGGATGGCCCGCGAGGCCAGCGATTCCGACCACACCCGGCCCGCCAAGCCGCTCAAGAAGGTCACCGCGGCGTCGGTGGCCGAGGACATCCGCAAGGCCCAGGAGGAGTTGGACGAGGCCGTGGCACAGGGCACGCTCGCGGCGCCGGACGGGACGGTCACCACGTCGTGGTACCTGCCGTCGATCGCGCTGCTGCTCGCCGGTGCCGTGGCCGTGCTGCTCGCGATGGTGCTCTGACCCGACCGTCCGCCGGCCGCGTGTCTGGCCGACGGATCACGCGAGTGCGGTCAGCTCCTCCATGGCCGTATGCAGGGCTGTCAGCCTGGTCGCAGCGGTCGCCCGGGCCGCGGCGAGACCGCCGTCGGCCACCGGGACGACGGCCTCGAGGTAGACCTTCAGCTTCGGCTCGGTGCCGCTCGGCCGGACGATGACCCGGCTGCCGTCGGCCAGGTAGTAGCGCAGGCCGTCCGTCGGCGGCAACTGCGCGGATCCGGCAGACAGGTCGTCGCAGCGGTCGACCGCGACCCCGCCGACGGCCGCGGCCGGCTCGTCCCGCAGGCGGGCCATGACCGGGCCGATCTGCGCCAGGTCGGCCACCCGCACCGAGAAGGCGTCGGTGGCGTGCACGCCGTGCGCGATTGCGAGGTCGTCGAGCACGTCGAGCAGGGTGCGACCGCGAGCGCGCAAGGTGGCTGCGAACTCGGCGACCAGCAGCGCCGCAGTGACGCCGTCCTTGTCCCGCACCGCATCCGGGGCCACGCAGTAGCCGAGCGCCTCCTCGTAGCCGTAGCGCAGCCCGGGCACCCGGGAGATCCACTTGAAGCCGGTCAACGTCTCCTCGTGCCGCAGGCCGGCTGCCCGGGCCATGGCCGCCAGCAGCCGGGAGGAGACGATCGAGTTGGCGAAGACGGCGTCCGGGGCCACGCCGCGTTCGAGCAGGTGGGCGCCGAGCAGGGCACCCACCTCGTCCCCGCGCAGCATCCGCCATCCTCGCGGGTTGCCCTCGGTCGCGGCGGCGGGATCTGGCACGGCCACGGCGCACCGGTCGGCGTCCGGGTCGTTGGCCAGCACCAGGTCCGGCTGTACGTCCGCCGCCAGTGCCAGCGCCGCGTCGATCGCGCCGGGCTCCTCCGGGTTGGGGAACGCGACGGTCGGGAAGTCGGGGTCCGGGTCGGCCTGGCTGCCGACCAGGACCGGTGCCGCGAAGCCGGCCCGCTCGAACGCCGCGACCACCACCTCGCTGCCCACGCCGTGCAGCGCGGTGTGCACCACGGCCAGCTCGCGGGGGCCGTCCGGTGCGACCACGGCGACCGCCGCGTCGAGGTAGGCCTCGACCAGCTCGTCACCGAGGGTCACCCACCCGTCCTGCGCGCGGGGGACGCTCGCCACCGACTCGACCCGACCGATGTGCGCGGCGATGTCCGCGTCGGCGGGCGGGACGATCTGGCTCCCGTCGCCGAGGTAGACCTTGTAGCCGTTGTCCTGCGGCGGGTTGTGGCTGGCGGTCACCATGACGCCGGCGTCCGCACCCAGGTGCCGGATCGCGTACGCGAGCACCGGCGTGGGCAGCGGTCGGGGGAGCACCATCGCGTGGCCCCCGGCAGCGGTGACCACGGCTGCGGTGTCGCGGGTGAACGCGTCGGAACCGCGGCGCGCGTCGAAGCCCACCACGACGGTGGGGTCGGCCACCCGTTCCCTGAGGTATGCGGTGAGGCCGGCTGCGGTGCGGATGACCACCGCCCGGTTCATCCGGTTCGGTCCGGCGCCCAGCTCGCCGCGCAGCCCGGCGGTGCCGAAGGCCAGCGGTCCGGCGAACCGGTCGGCCAGCTCGGCGCGGGCCTCCCCGTCGGCCGGGTCAGCGTCGACCCGCGCGAGCAGCGCGGTCAGCTCGTCCCGGGTCTGCGGGTCGGGATCGTCCGCCAGCCAGGCGCGGGCCCGGGCGATCAGCTCGTCCTGGGATGGTCGTGACGGGTGGCTCACGAGACGACCCGCTGCACGATCTCGGCGAGCAGCCGGCCGCAGCGCTCCGCCGCGGCAGCGCCGGCCTCGACGACTTCCTGGTGGGACAGCGGCTGGTCCGAGATCCCCGCCGCGAGGTTGGTCACCAGCGAGATCCCCAGCACGTCGAGTCCCGCCTGGCGCGCGGCGATCGCCTCCAGCGTCGTGGACATACCGACCAGGTCGCCGCCGAGCGTCTTGGCCATGGCGACCTCGGCCGGCGTCTCGTAGTGCGGCCCGCGGAACTGCACGTAGACGCCCTCGTCGAGGTCGCCGTCGACCTCGCGGGCGAGTTCGCGCAGCCGCGGGGTGTAGAGGTCGGTCAGGTCGACGAAGTTCGCGCCTTCGATCGGCGAGGCCGCGGTCAGGTTGAGGTGGTCGCGGATCAGCACCGGGGTGCCCGGGCCCCAGGCCGGGTTGAGGCCACCGCAGCCGTTCGTCAGCACCACCGTCCGGCAGCCGGCCGCAGCCGCGGTGCGCACCGCGTGCGCGACCGCCCGGACGCCACGGCCCTCGTAGAAGTGTGTCCGGGTGCCGAAGACCAGCGCCCGCGTGCCGGTGTTCCCGACGGCGACCGACCGCAGGGTGCCCGAGTGGCCCGCGACGGCCGCGGCGGCGAAGCCCGGCACCTCCGCCTGGTCGACCGACGCCACCGTCTCGCCGACCAGGTCGGCCGTGCGGCCCCAGCCGGAGCCCAGCACGAGCGCGATCGCGTGCCGGTCGGCCCCCGTGCGCTCGGCGATCACCCCGGCGGCCGAGCGGGCGACCTCGAACGGGTCGGTGTCCGGATGGTCGAGGTCCACGGGGGCTGGCGTCGCGTCGGTCACGCAGCGCATGCTAGCCACCGCCGCGGCCGGCGGCGGCGACACGTTGCCGGTGGAGGCGGCTCCGGATGGTTGGATGGCCCCGTGAGTGAACCGCGAAAGCAGGTGGTCGTCCTCGGCGGCGGACCCGGAGGCTACGAGGCGGCGCTGGTCGCCGCCCAGCTCGGGGCCGACGTCACCGTGGTCGAGCGCGACGGCCTCGGCGGCGCCTCCGTGCTGACCGACTGCGTGCCGAGCAAGGCCCTGATCTCGACGTCCGACTTCCTCTCCCGCTTCACCGCCGCGCGCGACCTGGGGGTCGGCTTCCACGAGGCGCCGGGCGAGACCGCGACCGCCCGGATGACCGACGTCAACGCCCGCATCCTCGACCTGGCGGCGGCGCAGAGCCGCGACATCGGCACCCGGCTCGACGCGGACGGCGTCCGGGTGCTGGCCGGCGCCGGCCGCCTGCTGTCCAGCACCCAGGTCGAGGTCGACCTCGCCGCCGGCGGCACCGAGCAGTTGGCTGCCGACGTCGTGCTGGTCGCCACGGGCTCCACCCCGCGCGTGCTGGCCACCTCACCGCCGGACGGCGAGCGGATCCTCACCTGGAAGCAGATCTACGGGCTGAAGGAGCTGCCGGAGCGCCTGATCGTGGTGGGCTCCGGCGTCACCGGCGCCGAGCTGGCGCACGCCTACCTGGGCCTGGGCAGCGAGGTCGTCCTCGTGTCGTCGCGCGACCGGGTGCTGCCCGGCGAGGACGCCGACGCGGCCACCGTGATCGAGGACGTCTTCCGCCGGCGCGGCATGGAGGTGCTCAGCCGGTCCCGGGCCGCCGAGGCCCGCCGCACGGCCGACGGCGTCGAGGTCACCCTGGTCGACGGCCGCACCGTCCAGGGGTCGCACGTGCTCGTCGCCGTCGGCTCGATCCCGGCCACCGAGGGGATCGGGCTGGAGGAGGCCGGCGTCACGCTGCAGGACTCCGGCCACATCGCCGTCGACCGGGTGTCCCGCACCTCCGCGCAGGGCGTGTATGCGGCGGGAGACTGCACGGGCGTGCTCGCCCTGGCCTCGGTCGCCGCGATGCAGGGCCGGATCGCGATGGCGCACGCCCTCGGCGACGCGGTGGCGCCGCTGCACCGCCGTGCCATCAGCGCCAACATCTTCACCGACCCCGAGATCGCCACGGTCGGCTTCTCGCAGCGGGACATCGACGAGGGGCGGGTGGAGGCCCAGGCGGTGATGCTGCCGCTGGCCACGAACCCGCGGGCCAAGATGCAGAACGTGCAGGACGGGTTCGTCAAGCTGTTCGCGCGCACCGGCACGAGCATCGTCATCGGCGGGGTCGTGGTCTCACCCCGCGCGTCGGAGCTGATCTTCCCGGTGGCGCTCGCCGTCCAGAACCGGCTGACCGTGGACCAGTTGGCCAGCACCTTCACGATCTACCCGTCGTTGTCGGGGTCGCTGGCCGAGGCGGCCCGCAAGCTGCACTCCCTCGAGGAGGACTGACCCGAGGCAACGCTCCACCCGCGTGCGT
>CAYRLV010000246.1:0-6159 GCA_964425155.1 uncultured Ornithinicoccus sp.
GTGGGGGTCAGTCCTGCAGGACGGCGGCGAGGTCGTAGGCGAGGGCCCGGTCGACCTGGTCGAGCGTGCACGACTCGGGGTCGCGGTCCTCCCGCCACCGCAGGAAGGTCACGGCGTGCCGGAACCGGTGCCCCTCGAGCTGGTCGAAGGCCACCTCGACGACCCGCTCGGGCCGCAGCCGCACGAAGCTCACGTCCTTGTTGCCGCTGAACCGCGACCGGTCGGTCTCACCGCGCAGCAGCTCACCCGACTCGTCGGTCTCGGTCAGCGGGGCCAGCTCGTCGATCAGCTCGAGCCGGCGGGCATTGGTGAACGCCGCGATCCCGCCGACGGGGAAGAGGCGACCTTCGCCGTCATACAGTCCGAGCAGCAGCGAGCCGACGCCCTGCCCGGACTTGTGCACGCGGTAGCCGATGACCACGGCCTCGGCGGTGCGCTTGTGCTTGACCTTGAGCATGGTCCGCTTGCCGGGCCTGTAGGGGAGCGCCAGCGGCTTGGCGACGATGCCGTCGAGTCCGGCTCCCTCGAACACCTCGAACCACTCCTGCGCCAGCACGGCGTCCCGCGTGACCCGGGTGAGGTGGATCGGCGCGTCCGGCGCCAGGCCCGCGAACACCTCCTCGAGCCGCGACCGCCGCATCTCGAACGGTGTGCCGGTGAGGTCGTCGTCGCCCCACGCGAGCAGGTCGAAGCAGACCAGCTCGGCCGGCGTCTCGCGGGACAGCTTCTGCACGCGGGAGTCGGCCGGGTGGATCCGCTGGGACAGCCGCTCCCAGTCGAGCCGCTCCGCCCCGGGTGACCCGTGCCGGACCACCACCTCGGCGTCGACGGCACACCGCTGCGGCAGGTGCGCGCGGACCGCCTCGACCACCTCGGGGAAGTAGCGGGTGAGCGGCTTCTTGCCGCGGCTGGCGAGCTCGATCTCGTCGCCGTCGCGCAGCACGATGCACCGGAAGCCGTCCCACTTGGGCTCGTAGGAGAGGCCGCCGTCGACCGAGTCGGGTGCCGGCACGCTGGTCACGGCCTTGGCGAGCATCGGGCTGACGGGGAGTTCGATGGGCAGGTCCACGAGGCTCATTGTGACCTGCGACGATGCGCGAGTGCAGCAACGACAACGGGCCGTGCGCAAGACCGCGTTGGCCGCCACCGGGGCGGTGGCGGCCAGCACCCTCGTGTCCTGGACCGGTTCCCTGGCCGCCGCGAGCTACTTCGCCCGGCGGGTGCTGACCCCCGACCCGGAGCGTCCGGACGACGTCGTGGTCGTGGAGGTGGGCGACGACGAGGTCACGCTCGAGGCGACCGAGGACACGGTCGCGCCGGGCCGCTACGGGCTCTGGCTCGACGGCGGCGCGGGGCACGCCCGGCTCGGGGACGTCCTCGGCCGGGAGGGCGGGGTCGGGCACGGCACCGTGCGCCGTGAGCTGCTCGGCGTCGACGCGGGCGAGCTGGTGGCGGGCACGGCCCGGTGGAACCAGTACTTCTACGCCGGCGATCCGAAGACGGCTCTGGGGCTGGAGACACGCACCGCCCAGGTGCCCTCGGACGTCGGTGACCTGGACGCCTGGGTGGTGCCGCCGAGCCCGGCCGCCGCGGGCCACGGCCAGTCCTCGGAGCGGTGGGCGGTGCTCGTGCACGGCCGCGGTGCGCGCCGGGACGAGTGCCTGCGCGCGATCCCGGTCCTGCACGAGCTCGGCTGGACCAGCCTCGTCCCGAAGTACCGCAACGACGTGGGAGCCCCGCCGAGCCCGGACGGCCGCTACAACCTGGGGCTGTCGGAGTGGAAGGACCTCGAGGCCGCGATGTTGTATGCGGTGAGCGAGGGTGCGCGCGAACTGGTGCTGTTCGGCTGGTCCATGGGTGGGGCGATCGTGCTCCAGGCGCTGGACCTGTCCTGGCTGTCCGACCGGGTCACCGGGGTGGTGCTCGACGCACCGGTCATCGACTGGGCCGACGTGCTGCGGCACCAGGCCGCCGCGCACCAGGTGCCGGGCCCGGTGGAGTTGCTGAGCCGCAAGCTGATCGGCCGGAAGGCCGCGCGTCGCCTGGTCGGCGTGCACGACCCGATCGACGTGGCGCAGACCGACTGGGTCACGCGCGCCGACGAGCTGACCCACCCGATGCTGTTGATCCACAGCGAGGACGACGAGTTCGTCCCGGTGGGGCCCTCGGCCGCGCTGGCGGCGCGGCGGCCCGACCTGGTGCGCTACGAGCCGTGGCGGGTGGCCCGCCATACCAAGGAGTGGAACGTGGACCGGGAGCGCTGGGAGCGCGTCGTGCGCGAGTTCCTCACTCGCTAGCGCGGATCCACCGGCCGATCAGGCTCCCGTCGGCCTCGATCAGGGTGTGCAGCGACAACGGCGCGTCGACGTCCGCGCCCGCGACGATCCGCAGGTGGTCGCCGCCCAACAACGTGGGGGTGAGGGTCAGGCACAGCTCGTCGAGCACGCCCTGGGCCACCAGCTCGCGCATCAGGTGCGGCCCGCCCTCGCACAGGACGTCGCGCAACCCGCGCTCGGCGAGCCGGGCCAGCAGGCAAGCGAAGTCGACTCGCTCGTCGCCGGCCAGGATCACCCGGTCCTCGCCCAGGCTCGTGCGCGCCCGGTCGACCGCCTCCGTCGGGGCCGAGGTGCACGTGGCCAGGAGCACGTCGCCCGCGTCGGCCCGCTGCTCGGCGAGCAGCGGTGGCAGGTCGCCGGACCCGGTCACCACCAGCATGGCCGGCTGCGGGCTGCGGCCCAGGCGCTCCCGCGCCGACTGCCACCGGCTGGACACGACCGGCGGCCGGTAGCGTTCGGTCCGTGCGGTGCCCGCGCCGACCACGATGACGTCCGCGAGCGCGCGCAGCAGCGCGAACACGGCGCGGTCCGCCTCGGTGTTGATGCTGCCCGAGCGGCCATCCGGCCCGGTGGCGGCGCCGTCCAGCGTGCTGACGAAGTTGGCGCGCAGCCAGGTGTCGTCCGGCGCTGCGCCCTGCGGACGGCGGTAGACCTCGGGCAGGACCTCGTCGGAGAGCGGGTCCGTGGTGAACGGCACATCCGTCGGCAGCAGCAGGCGCATGCCCGTCATCCTGTCAGGCTCCCGTGCCGCGGCCGCTCGGCGGCAGGTGTCCACGTTCCGTCCTCGCCGCGGCGTCCATATGCTGGCCTGCGTGTCCGACGCCCCGCCCCACGCACGGGTCCCCTCGCTGACCTCGCGCGTCCCCGACGTCGGGCGGGACCGGCTGCTGGCCGAGCTGGTGCCCCCACCGCGCTTCGACGCGGAACGGTTCTCGACCTACCGACCCGCGGCCGACCAGCCGAGCCAGACGGCGGCCGTCGAGCGGTTGGAGAGGTATGCGGGGTCGCTGGCTCCCGTGCGCCGGTCCCGGTGGTCACGGCGTCGGGCTCCGGAGGCTCGGGGCATGTACCTCGACGGGGGCTTCGGCGTCGGCAAGACACACCTGCTCGCCGCGCTGTGGCACGCCGCGCCGGGGCCGAAGGCGTTCGGGACGTTCGTCGGATTCACCCACCTGGTGGGGGCGTTGGGGTTCGCCGAGGCAGTGCGCGCGCTGAGCGGCCACCGGCTGGTGTGCATCGACGAGTTCGAGCTCGACGACCCGGGCGACACGGTGCTGATGTCCACCCTGCTGACCCGGCTGGCCGACGCCGGCGTCTCGCTGGCCGCCACGTCCAACACGCTGCCGGACGCGCTCGGGCAGGGACGGTTCGCCGCGGACGACTTCCTGCGCGAGATCCAGCGCCTCTCGGCGCGGTTCGAGGTGCTGACCATCGACGGCGAGGACTACCGGCACCGCGGCCAGGTGACCAGCCCGCCCCCGCTGCCGGACGAGCAGGTGGACCACGAGGCGCAGGACCGCGGGGGAGCGGTCGACGAGTTCGAGCCCCTGCTGGCACACCTCGCCCTGGTGCACCCGAGCCGCTACGGCGCGCTGCTGGACGGCGTGCCCGCGGTCGGCTGGCACGGGGTGCGTCCGATCGAGGACCAGAACGTCGCGCTGCGGCTGGTCTCGCTGGCCGACCGGCTCTACGACCGGGAGGTGCCGGTCTTCGCCAGCGGCGTGCCGCTGGGGGAGGTGTTCACCCCGGAGCTGCTGGCCGGCGGCTACCGGAAGAAGTACTTCCGCGCCATCTCCCGGCTCACCGCGCTGGCTCGCGACGAACGGGGGACCGCGACGCATCCCGTGCCATGATGCCCGCCATGACGAAGCGACACACGGCCGGCGAGGCGACCTTCGGACCGGCACTGCGGGTGGGGTCGGGCTTCGCGCTGGCCGACCTCGACCCCCGGTCGACCCCCGCCTTCGACGGGGACAAGGAGGACGGGGAGAAGGCGCTGCTCGCGGCGGACGACGAGCTCGACGACCTGCAGGAGCGGTTGTATGCGGAGGGGACGGCGGGTGGGAAGCGGTCCGTCCTGCTGGTGATCCAGGGGATGGACACCGCGGGCAAGGGCGGCATCGTGCGTCACGTCGTGGGCGCGGTCGATCCGCAGGGCGTGCAGCTGACCTCGTTCAAGGCGCCGACCGAGGAGGAACTGGCCCACCCGTTCCTCTGGCGGATCCGTCGGGCGCTGCCGGCTCCGGGACGGATCGGGGTGTTCGACCGGTCGCACTACGAGGACGTGCTCATCGTGCGGGTGCACGACCTGGTGCCGCGGAGCGAGTGGGAGGGTCACTACGAGCAGATCAACGAGTTCGAGCGGGAGGTCGCCGAGGCGGGCACGACGATCATCAAGGTGGCGTTGGTGATCTCCTCGGCGGAGCAGAAGGAACGCCTGGCCGAGCGGCTGGACCGCCCCGACAAGTACTACAAGTACAACCCGGGCGACGTCGACGAGCGGAAGCACTGGGACGACTACCAGGAGGCCTACCAGGCGGTGTTCGACCGCTGCTCCACCGACGTCGCACCCTGGTATGCCGTGCCGGCCGACCACAAGTGGTATGCCCGCCTCGCCGTCCAGCAGCTGCTGCTGGAGCACCTGCGCGACCTCGACCCGCAGTGGCCGCCGGCCGACTTCGACGTGGAGGCCGAGAAGAAGCGGCTCGCCGCCACCTGACCGCCCCGCCCACCCGATGCGGCGAGAAGGCGCGACACTCCGCGCCCCCTCGCTGCCATCAGCCGGGGTCCGGCTCCTCGGGGTCGTCGGGCTCCTCGGGGGCGGCGCGCAGCACCATGACCGATCGGCCCGCCACGGGGTGCACGTCGCCCGGCTCCCAGGTGCCGGTGGAGTCCTCGAAACCCGGCTTGGTCGTGTCGAGCACGACCTCCCACGCGTTGCCGTAGATCTCCGGGGGCACGGTGAAGTCGACCGGCTCGCTGTAGGCGTTGAACAGCAGCAGGAAGTGGTCGTCGGTCACGGGCATCCCGCGGACGTCCGGTTCCGGGATGGCCAGGCCGTTGAGGAAGACCATGAGGGACCGGGCGTAGCCGTTGCGCCAGTCCAGCTCGTCCATCTCCTCGCCGTGCGGGGCGAACCAGACGATGTCGCCGAGGTCGCTCTCACCACCGTGCGCGGGGTCGCCCTTGAAGAACCGCCGCCGGCGGAAGACCGAGTGCTCCTCGCGCAGGGCGATCACGTCCCGCGTGAACTGCAGCAGCGCGGCCTCGTCCTCGTCGAGGTCCCAGTCGATCCAGGCGATCTCGTTGTCCTGGGAGTAGACGTTGTTGTTGCCGCCCTGGGTGCGGCCCAGCTCGTCGCCGTGGGCGAGCATCGGGACCCCCTGGCTGAGCATCAGGGTGGTGAGGAAGTTGCGCTGCTGCTGCAGCCGCAGGGCGCTGATGTCCGGGTCGTCGGTCGGCCCCTCCACCCCGCAGTTCCACGACCGGTTGAAGCTCTCGCCGTCGGCACCGTCCTCGCCGTTGGCCTCGTTGTGCTTCTCGTTGTAGGACACCAGGTCGCGCAGGGTGAAGCCGTCGTGGGCGACCACGAAGTTGATCGAGGCGATCGGGTGCCGGCCGGAGTGCGCATACAGGTCGCTGGATCCGGTGATGCGTGAGGCGAACTCGCCGAGGGTGGCCGGTTCGCCGCGCCAGTAGTCGCGGACCGTGTCGCGGTACTTGCCGTTCCACTCGGTCCACAGCGGCGGGAAGTTGCCGACCTGGTAACCGCCGTCGCCCAGGTCCCACGGCTCGGCGATGAGCTTGACCTGGGAGACGACCG
>CAYRLV010000247.1:0-6155 GCA_964425155.1 uncultured Ornithinicoccus sp.
TGGCACAGGTAGAGCTGTGCCACTCGTCGCGAACTGTGCCACTCGTGCCGTCGGCACCTGGGGCGGCACCTGGGGCGGCAGGAGGGGCGGCCCCGTCAGAGGGCGGCGTCCAGCCCCCGGCTCTTGAGCGTCTCGCGCGTGTTCGGGTTGACCGAGGGCCGGAACGGGATCTCCACGACCTCGGCCGGCACGGGCACCCCTGGCGCCTCGGCGTATTCGTCCGGCAGGTGCACCCACAGGTGGGTGCCGAGCGCGGTCAGCCCGACCGGCACGTGGCCCATCGCGATGTTGGTCCCGAGCTCGGGGGAGTACCACGGCGACGTGACGTAGCCGACCGGGTCGTCCTCCGGGGTGGTCCCGATGAGCCAGAAGTCCGGCGCGTAGTCGGTGATCGGCTTGCCGGCCAGCTTCAGCCCGACCAGCTGGTGGGTGAACGGCGGGTTCCCGGCCTCGATCTGCGCCCGCACCTCCTCGAGCCGTTTCTTGCCGATGTAGTCGGCCTCCTTCTTGCGCGGCACCTGGTAGCCCAAGTTCACCTGGAAGGGCAGCGTCTCGAAGTCCATGTCCTGGCCCCACGACAGGATGCCGGCCGCGATCCGCCGGTGGTGGGCCGGCGCGATCACCCGCAGGTTGTGCTTCTCCCCGGCCTCGAGCACGGCGTTCCACATCCGCTCGGCGTGCAGCGTCGCGTCGCGCAGGTAGATCTCGTAGCCCTTCTCACCGGTGAACCCGGTCTGCGACACCACGACGTCCAGGCCCGCGACGGCTGCGGACATCAGGCCGTAGGAGGGGACGTCGCGCACGGCCGGCCCGACCAGGTCGGCCATCAGGTCGACCGACTTGGGGCCCTGGATCTGCACCGGCGACACGTCGATCTCGTTGATCTCGACGTCGTAGCCCAGCCCCACGTTGACGCCCTGCAGCCACAGCATCAGGTCGGTGTCGGAGCAGCTGAACCAGAACTCGTCCTCCGAGAGACGCAGCAGGACGGGGTCGTTGAGGATGCCGCCGGCCTCGTTGCAGAGGATGACGTAGCGTGCTCGCATCGGGGAGATCTTGGTCGCGTCGCGCGTGATCACGCGGTTCACGAAGGCCTCGGCGTCCGGTCCGATGACCTGGATCTGCCGCTCGACCGCGACGTTCCACATCGTGACGTCGTTGACCAGCGAGTCGTACTCGACCATGGCCCCGCCGTCCTCGGGCCGGACGTAGCCGCGCGGGTGGTACATCCGGTTGTAGACCTCGGCCCGCCAGCATCCCGCCTGCGCGGAGAGCTCCCAGTAGGGCGACTTGCGGATCCGGGTCGAGATCAGCAGTCCCACGGGCGTCGGGCCGGACTGTCGGAGGTTGATCGGGACCTTGCGGTCGCTCTGGTCGACGGACGGCACGTTGGCGCCATTCGGGTTCATTGCCACCCACTCGCTTTCTGCTCGGTTGTGCTTGTGTTGTGCCCTGTGACCCATATTATGGAACTAGATGCCCACAGTATGGGTCATTTCGACGGCAGGCAACAGGTACATCACAAAGGCGGTTGCCATGGGGCGACGCAGAGGACGGACCGAACTGCTCCGTCGGCTGCTGGACGGAGCGCGCTACGAGGTCATGCCGACCGGCTCGATCGCGCAGCAGGTGTGCGACCACGTCCCGCAGGGGCGCACCCTCACCGTGACCGCTTCCCCTCGCGCCGGGCTGCAGGCGACCGTGGACCTGTCCACCAAGCTGGCCCAGGAGGGGTATGACGTGGTGCCTCACCTGGCCGCGCGCATGGTGCGGGGTCGGGAGGAGCTGGTCGACCTGGTCGACCGGCTCACCAGCGTGGGGGTGCACCGCGTGTTCGTGCCCGGCGGCGACGCGGCGCCGACCGAACAGACCTACGGCAGTGCGCTGGAGCTGCTGCGCGACCTGCATGAGCTGGGTTCGCCGTTCGACGAGGTGGGCATCACCGGCTACCCCGAGTCGCACCCCGAGATCGCCGACGACGTGGTGGTGCAGTCGATGTGGGACAAGCGGGCCGTCGCCACCCACATCGTGAGCAACCTGTGTCCCCGGGCGACCACCGTCAACGCCTGGGTGCCCCGATTGCGCCGACGCGGCATCCTGCTGCCGGTGTATGTCGGCGTACCCGGCCCGGTCGACCGGGCCAAGCTGGTGCAGATGGCCAGCCGCATCGGCGTGGGCGAGTCGGCCCGCTTCCTCGCCGGGCACCGGTTCCTGTTCGCCCGGCTCGCCTCACCGGGAGGGTTCCGGCCCGAGCGGTTCCTGCGCGAGCTGCTGCCGCTGCTCGAGCGCCCGGACGCGGGTGTCGCGGGCGTGCACCTCTACACGTTCAACCAGGTGGCCCGGGCCGAGCAGTGGCGCCGCGAGACCACGGCTCGCCTCGGCGACCTGGCAGGTTGAGGGAACGGCGGACGGATCGACAGCAGCGTCGGCACAAGAGTCAGCCGATGCGGTAGAGGGCGCGGCTGAGCCGATCGGCCTCCTCCATCACCAACGCCCCCAGCTCCTCGTGCCGTCCCTCGAGGCGGAACGAGGGCCCGGACACGCCGATGGCGGCGTGCACGTGCCCGTCGGCGCCGCGGACGGGCGCCGCGATGGCGTCCAAGCCCTCTTCGAACTCCCCTGAGGTGATGGCGAACCCGCGCTCGCGCACCTGCTCGAGGTCGATCTTCAGCTGCTCGGGATCGACGATCGTCGTCGGTGTGCACCGCAGCAGCGCCTCCTGGGGGAGCGGGATGGCGTCGAACGCATACATCGCCTTCCCCAGGGCCGAGCAGTGGGGAGGCACGTCGATGTCGGCCCACGTCGTCGCCCCGACGACGTAGCGCGAGTCGATCTGTGCGGCGTGCACGACCGTGTCACCGCGGGGCACCCCGAGGTTCACCGTCTCCCCGGTCTTCTCCGCGATGTGCTCCAGATAGGGCTGAGCCACGGCGACCAGCGACTCGACCCGGTCGTGCCGCGTGGCGTAGTGGGTGAACATCGCGCCGCCACGGAACGCGCCCTCCGGATCCCGCTCCAGCAGCCCGTTGCGCTCGAGCGCCGCGAGCAGGCGCGACACCGTGGACCGGGCCAGGCCGGTGGTCTCGACCAGCTCGCTGTAGGTCACGGGTGCTTCCGCATGGATGACCAGGGACAGCAGCTCGGCTGCCCGATCGATCGACTGCGTTCCCTGACTCACCCAGTCGACCCTAGTGCGCGGGTTCCTAGCGGAAGACGACCACCCGGGGGCCGTCGAGCAACAATCGGGTCTCGGTGTGCCAGCGCACCGCCCGGGCGAGCACCTGCGACTCCACGTCCCGGCCGGCGTCGGTGAGCTGGCGATCGGTGAAGCTGTGGTCCACGCGCGTGACGTCCTGCTCGATGATCGGGCCCTCGTCGAGGTCCGGCGTCACGTAGTGCGCCGTGGCCCCGATCAGCTTCACCCCGCGCTCGTACGCCTGCCGGTAGGCCCCCGAGCCCTTGAAGCTCGGCAGGAAGGAGTGGTGGATGTTGATCGCCTTGCCCTCCAGTGCCTTGCAGACGCGGGGCGAGAGGATCTGCATGTAACGGGCCAGCACGACGAGGTCGATGTCGAGGTCCTCGACCAGGCCGAGCAGCTCGTCCTCCGCGGCCTCCTTGGTCTCCCGGGACACGGGCAGGTGGTGGAAGGCGACGTCATACGACGCACACATCCGCTCGAGGTCGGGATGATTGGACACCACCAGCGGCACGTCGATGTTCAGCTCGCCGATGCTGCGGCGGAAGAGCAGGTCGTTGAGGCAGTGCCCCATCCGGGACACCATGATCAGCGTGCGGTAGGGGGCGCTGGAGGAGTAGAAGTGCCAGGTCATCTGGTACTCGGCCGCGACGGGGGTGAAGGCCTCCCGCAGCTGGTGCAGCTGCTGGTCCGGGTCGTCGGTGTCCGTCGCGGAGAGGGCGACTCGCATGAAGAACTGCCCGCTCACCGCGTCGTCGAACTGCTGCGAGGCGGTGATGTCGGCGCCCTGGTTGAACAGGAAGCTGGAGACCGCGTGGACCAGGCCGGGGCGATCCGGGCACGACAGGGTCAGGACGTAACTGCTCATCGACTGCTCCACTCACGCGGGATCGACGACCGGCGGCGGATGCCGCCTTGTTGTTGATTGTGCTCTAGCGTTCTGTCATGAGCAACAACTCTTCGAGTGTTCGCCCCGGCACGGTGCAGTCGGTCGATCGGGCCATCCAGGTGCTGGAGGTGCTCGCCCAGCACGGCGAGGCCGGTGTCACCCAGCTGGCCGCCGAGCTCGACGTGCACAAGTCGACCGCGTTCCGACTGGTCGCCGCGCTGGAGGCCGGTGACCTGGTGGAGCAGGACAGCAGCCGCGGGAAGTACCGCCTCGGTGTGGGCATCCTGCGGCTCGCCGGGGCCACCACCGCACGGCTCGACGTCGTCCAGGAGACGAGGCCGCTCGCCCTCGACCTGGCCCGGGAGCTGGAGGAGACGGTCAACATCGTCGTGCTCCACGAGGACGCCGCGCTCTACCTGGACCAGCTCACCGGCTCCTCGGTGCTGCCGTCGCACAACTGGGTGGGGCAGCGGATCCCGCTGCACGCGACCTCGAACGGCAAGGTGCTCCTGTCCGGGCTCACTCCGGAGCAGATCCGCAGGGTGGTCGGGAGGCGGCTGCGCGCCTACACACCCGCGACCGTCACGAACGTCCGCACCCTGCTCGACCAGGTGCAGCAGGTGCGCGAGCAGGGGCACGCTCTCGTCGTGGACGAGCTCGAGGTGGGCCTGACCGCGGTGGCGGCGCCGTTGCGCAACGCCCACGGCGACGTGATCGCGTCCCTGTCGGTGTCCGGGCCGAGCTTCCGATTCGATCCGGACCTGACCCAGCGCGCGACCGAGCGCGTCGTGGCCACCGCCCTCGAGGTGTCCAGGCGGCTGGGCTGGCGCGGCTGACCCTTGACACCGCGACGGACGCGGCGCGACGATGCCCTCACTATGTTTCACATAGCGCTGACCGTTGTGTAATACGCAACACGGTCACGAGCAACGTTCGAGTGGACGGGGAGTGTGGACTCCATGGCAGAGGTTCCCGGCAGCGCGCGAGTCCTGGTGATCGGAGCCGGCATCGTCGGCAACAGCGTGGCCTACCATCTGGCCCGGCTGGGCTGGCGCGACATCGTGCAGATCGACAAGGGTCCGTTGCCGAACCCCGGTGGCTCGACCGGCCACGCGTCGAACTTCATCTTCCCGGTGGACCACTCGCGCGAGATCACGGATCTCACCCTCGACAGCGTCCGGCAGTACCGCGAGATGGACGTGTTCACCCAGTCCGGGGGCATCGAGGTGGCCCGCACCGAGGAGCGGATGCAGGAGCTGCAGCGCCGGATGTCGTCATCGGTCGCCTGGGACATCGAGTCCGAGTTGCTGACGCCGGAACAGGTGGCGCAGAAGGTGCCCTACCTCGACCCGTCGGTGATCCTCGGGGGCTTCTCCACCGAGACGGTCGGTGTCGTCGACTCCCTGCGTGCCGGCACCATCATGCGCGAGAAGGCCCAGGAGATGGGCGCGCTCACGTGCGTGCCGACGGTCGAGGTCACGGGGATGGACGTCGAGGGTGGGCGGATCCGGCGGGTGCGCACCAGCAAGGGCGACATCGAGGTCGACACGGTCGTCATCGCGTGTGGCGTGTGGAGCCCGAAGCTGGCCCGGATGGCCGGCGCGGCGATCCCGCTCAGCCCGACCGTGCACCAGATGATCAGCATCGGCCCGGTGCCGCAGTTCGCCGACACAGTGGGCGAGATCAACTTCCCGATCGTGCGCGACATGGACACCGGCTGCTACGAGCGGCAGCACGGCCAGGAGATGGAGATCGGCTCCTACGCGCACCGGCCGATCCTGCACCGGGCCGAGGAGATTCCCTCGATCGAACAGGCCAAGTTGTCCCCGACGGAGCTGCCGTTCACCGCGGACGACTTCGACCCCCAGCTCGAGCAGGCGCTGGAGCTGATGCCCGACGTGCTCGGCAACCCCGATGTCGGGATCCGATACGCCATCAACGGATTGCTCTCGCTCACCCCCGACGGCGCGCCGATCCTGGGCGAGAGCCCGCAGGTCGCCGGCCTGTGGTCCGCGGCGGCGGTCTGGGTCAAGGAGGGGCCCGGCGTCGGTCGGATGATCGCCGAGTGGA
>CAYRLV010000248.1:0-6155 GCA_964425155.1 uncultured Ornithinicoccus sp.
TTGCTGCGGCAGTCGGCGAGCTTGGCCGGCAGCGAGGAGGACTCGAGCGCGTTCTTGCGCCGCTGGGTCTCCTTGTGCAGCCGCGCGCTGATCCGCGACTTCATCTCGGCCACGACCTTCTCGAGCAGCAGCGTGGCCTGCGCCTTGGCGCCGCGCTTGGTCGCGGTGAGCCGGGCGGTCAGCTCCTTCTCCACCACCTTGGCGACGATGGAACGGACCGCCGAGGTGCCGAGGACCTCCTTGGTCTGCCCCTCGAACTGCGGCTCGGCCAGCCGCACCGTGACCACCGCGGTCAGGCCGGCGAGGATGTCGTCCTTGTCGACCTTGTCGCCCCCCACCTTGAGCCGGCGGGCGTTGGCCTCGAGCTGCTTGCGGAAGACCTTGAGGAGGGCCTGCTCGAAGCCGGCCTGGTGCGTGCCGCCCTTGGGCGTCGCGATGACGTTGACGAACGACAGGACGGTGGTGTCGTAGCTGGTGCCCCACCGCACGGCGACGTCGACCTCGCAGTCGCGTTCCACCTCCTGGGGCGTCATGTGACCCTTGCTGTCGAGCACCGGGACGGTCTCGGTGAACGACCCCGAGCCCTGCAGCCGCCAGACGTCCGTCACGGCCGGATCGGGCGCCAGGAACTCGGCGAACTCGCTGATGCCACCGTCGTTCTGGAAGACCTCCTCGGCCGGGCCTTCCTCGCCGGGCGTCCCCGGCAGGCCGCGCTCGTCGCGGATGACGATGGTGAGACCGGGAATGAGGTATGACGTCTGCCGGGCTCGTCCGACCAGCTCGGCATAGTCGAACTGCGCCTTCTTGAGGAAGATCTGGGCATCCGCCCAGTAGCGCACCCGAGAGCCGGTGACGCCGCGCTTGGCCTTGCCGACGATGCGCAGCTCACTGTTCTTGACATAAGGCGTGAAGTCGGACTCGGGGCTCTTGCCCGACTTCGGGTCGTCGAACACCCCGGGCTCCCCCCGCCGGAAGCTCATGGCGTAGGTCTTGCCGGCGCGGTCCACCTCGACGTCGAGGCGCGCGGACAGCGCGTTGACCACGGAGGCGCCGACGCCGTGCAGTCCGCCGGACGACGCGTAGGAACCGCCGCCGAACTTGCCGCCCGCGTGCAGCTTGGTGAAGACCACCTCGACGCCGGACAGCCCGGTCCTCGGCTCGACGTCGACCGGGATGCCGCGGCCGTTGTCGCGCACCTCGACCGACCCGTCGGCCAGCAGGATGATCTCGATCCGGTCACAGACTCCGGCGAGCGCCTCGTCGACCGCGTTGTCGATGATCTCCCACAGGCAGTGCATCAGCCCGCGCGAGTCGGTGGTCCCGACATACATGCCAGGACGTTTGCGGACCGCCTCGAGACCCTCGAGCACCTGCAGATGGCGGGCGGAGTAGTCGCTGGGGGCGGTCTTGACGGTGCGGGTGGCCACGGGAGGCAGGACTCCTTCGAGGAAGGGTGCGGAGAAAGCGTCGGGGGCAGGGTAACTCCACCTCCTCGGGGTACGGGGTAGGCACGCAGGGAGTCGGCGGCGGGCCGGACACCCGCGGCGGTCCCGCCGTTGCGCGCTGAGCGAAATCGGACGTGATCGTGTCCACATACCGTGCCAATGGCGTGCGGGAACGAACTCTCGTGCTTGACTGTTGATGTCATCGAAGGCACGAGGAAGGAAGGACGAGTGCACATCGTGATCTGCCTCCACGCAACGATTCCGGCGCGGCACGCGTCCGAGAGGTATGACGCGTCCCGCCCAGGCGGGGGGCACACCGCCGGCGGCGCCGCTCACGCGACGCCCACGACGACAAAGGATGGCTGACGTGACAACTGCACTGGCACCGACCCTGAGCGCAGCGGACCGCTGCGACCGCTGTGGCGCCCAGGCCTACGTACGCGCCCGCCTCACCACCGGCGGAGAGTTGTTGTTCTGCGCGCACCACGGCCGCGAGCACCTGCCCAAGCTGCGCGACCTGGCCGTCGAGATCCAGGACGAGAGCGACCGGCTGCACGAGGACCCGTCCCCCACGGCCGCCGTGCCCGAACACTGATCCACTGACCCGTGCCGGGCCCCGTCACCCTGGTTGCCGGGGCCGTCATTCTGGTCGGGCTGATCGGGATCGCGCTGCCGATCCTGCCCGGCCTGCTGCTGGTCTGGGCCGGGGTGCTGCTGTGGGCGACCGAGCAACAGAGCACCACCGGATGGGTGGTCCTGGCCGTGGCCACCGCGCTGATCGCGCTGGGCACCCTGGTCAAGTACCTGATCCCCGGCCGCCGGATGCGGCAGGCGGGGGTGCGCACCAGCACCACGCTCGCGGGTGTGGTGCTGGGCGTCATCGGCTTCTTCGTGATCCCGGTCGTGGGTCTTGCCCTGGGCTTCGTCCTCGGCGTCTACCTCGCTGAACGCAGCCGAGCCCCGCACGCGGCGGCCTGGGTGGCCACGAAGCACGCGGTGCGCGCGGTCGCGCTGAGCATCGGCATCGAGCTGCTCACCGGCCTGGTGGTGGCCGCGACCTGGGGCGTGACGGTGTTCGTGACGAGTTGATCACCCCGGCTACCCCCGAATGCTGATCGCCCCCGGCTACCCCCGAATCGACCCCCCGTTTCCCCCGGGCCCCCGTGCTTGTCCCCCGCGCACCCCCCGGTGGTGACCTTCGTGCTGCCCCGGTCAGGTGCGGGTCAGTGCCAGCCCTCGTCGCGGCGCCGGTCCCAGCGGGCCTCCAGCCGCTGCATGAAACTGCCCTTGGGGGGCGAGGCACCCTTCTTGTGCCGACCGGCGCTGCCGGGTTTGCGGGCCTTGGCGACCTTGCCGTCGTCGCCCACGGCACCGATGCCGCCGCGGTCCTTGCCGGCCGTGCGCGAGGGGGTGATCGCGAGGCCGGCGCCGGCCACCATCACGGCGAACCCGATCCCGCCCAGCCAGGTCTGCTGGCCCATCACCCCGAGGACGACCAGCACGAGACCGGCGACCGCCACGATGACGCCGATGATGATCCGTCGTCGCTGCCGCGCCCGGGCACTCGAGCCCACCATGTGCGAGGCGAACTTGGGGTCCTCGGCATACAGCGCTTGCTCCATCTGCTCCAGCAGATGTTGCTCGTGCTCAGAGAGCGGCATCTCGACCTCCTGTGCGCGGGCGGCACCCTGAGACCGGTGAGCACCGACCCGCCGCTGGAGCCGCGGCTCCTCGTTGCTCTCCGTTCTCCCCTCAGGATATGTCGCCGGGGGCCGATACGGTAGCCGGGATGTCACGAAGCCGCTAGCGGTCGATCAGCACGGCCGGCCGGACGCTGCCCGCGCCGAAGCGTGCGCTGGCCCGGTCCACCGCCCGATCGGCGTCCCGCCAGCCGTGCTCGGGCTCGTCCAGCCGACCCTGGATCGGCGACCCGGCGGCCTCCCGCAGCCCCTCCATCCGCACCCCGAGCAGGCGGATCCGGGCCCGCTGGAGGCCCAGGGCGTCGTAGAGGTCGCGGGCCACGGCATACACCTCCCGGCTGACGTCGGTGGCCTCCGGCACGGTGCGGGACCGGGTGATCGTGGTGAAGTCGGAGAACCGCACCTTGAGCTGGATGGTGCGGCCGACCAGCCCGGCCGACCGCACCCGGGCCGCGGTGCGGTCACTGAGCCGCAGCAGCTGCCGGTGGATGACCGCGGGGTCGTCCACGTCGTGGCCGAACGTCGAGTCGGAGCCGATGCTGCGCTCGCGCCGGACCGGGACGACGCTGCGGGGGTCCCGCCCCCACGCCAGCTCGTGCAGGTGCGGGCCGGCAGCGTCGCCCAGGGCCCGGCGCAGGGTGTCGGCCGGGGTGTGCGCGAGGTCGGCGACGGTGTGCAGCCCGAGCCGCTTCAAGGTCTCCTCGGTGCGGTCGCCCACCCCCCAGATGGCGGCGACCGGCAGCGGGTGCAGGACGTCGACCACCTCGTCCGCGGGGACGACGAGCAGCCCGTCGGGCTTGGCCAGGCCGGAGGCGAGCTTGGCGAGGAACTTGGTCGGCGCGACCCCGACCGAGCAGGTGATGCCCTGCTCGTCGGCGATCGTGTCGCGGATCCGGGCGGCGATCTGCGCCGGCCGGCCGAGCCGGCGCCGTGCCCCGGAGACGTCGAGGAACGCCTCGTCCGCGGAGAGCGGCTCGACGGTGGGGGTGATGCTGGCGAAGTAGGCCATCACGGCGTCGGAGATGCGCTGGTAGAGCTCGTGGTCGGGGGCGACCACCGTCGCCTGCGGGCACAGCCGGCGGGCCCGGGTCATCGGCATGGCCGAGGTGACCCCGAACGCCCTCGCCTCGTAGGTGGCGGACAGCACGACCCCGCGGTTGCCACCGCCGATGATGACCGGGGTCCCCCGCAGCTCCGGCCGGTGCAGCAGCGAGGCCGAGGCGTAGAAGGCGTCCATGTCGACGTGCAGGATCGGGCAGTCGCTGTCATCGGGCGCGGCCCGGCCGGTCCGCGCCGGCGGTCTGAACGATCGTCTGCTCACGCGCGTCCCCGGTCGTCGCTGCGTGCCCGGTCACGGCTCATCAGTGGCCCGCGCTTCCGGGACTCGAGTGCCACAGCTTGCGCGGCGGCAGGCCGACGGGGTCACCCGGCCCGCTCGCCCCGGGGGGCGCGGGCACCAACCGCCCGTCGTCGGTCCCCGCGCCGCCCGCCGGACGGACGTCGGCGTAGGGCGACTGCTTGAACCCCGAGGCGTGGACCAGCACCCGGTGCGTCGAGGGCTCCTCCCGGGCCATTGACGAACAGGCCAGGGCCTGGGCCCGCTCGTCCGCCTCGGCCCAGGCGGCCTGGGCGGCCGACACGCCTCCCCGGCACCACGCCTCCCACAGCCCGGACAGCTCCCAGGCCCCGGTGGCCCGCAGCGAGACCCCCTTCGGGCCGGTGCGCCGCAGCACGCCGCGCACCAGGAGCAGGTAGGAGTGGAAGACCGTGCCGGCATAGGGCGCCTGCACGTCCTCGAAGAAGGTGGTGTCGACCGGTCCGGTGCCGTCGTCGAGGGTCAGGAAGATGACCCGGCGGCCGGAGCGGACCGGGGGCGTCTGGGTGGCCACCTTGACCCCCGCCACCAGCAGCTCGGCACCGCTGCGCTGTCGCAGCAGCTGCGCGGACCGGGTGGCCCCCAGCGCGTCGAGCAGGGGGGTGTAGCAGTCGACCACGTGGGAGCTGGCGTCCAGCCCCAGCACGTCCAGCTCGGCCCGGACCCGCTCGGGGCCGGTCAGCTCCGGCAGCCCGGACCCGGGGACCAGCTCGGGAGCATCGCCCAGGTCGAGCATCAGCTGGGCCGGGTCGGGGCGCCGGCGGGCACTCGGCCGCCGGCCGCGGGCCTGCCCGGCGGTGCGGTGGGCCGGGTCGGCCGCCTCGCTGGTGCCGACGGTGCCGTCGGCGCCGGGACGTCCTCGACCGCCCCCGGCTCCCCGCCGCCCGGCTCGCCCCGTGGTCGCCCTCGTCCACCGTTCGAGCTCGGTGACGTGCAGCAGCAGATCGCGCCGGGTGATCCGTCCGTGCCGGCCGAGCCCTCCGCCGGTGCCGCCGAGGCCGTAGACCGCGTCGAAGCCCCCGGCGAGCACCAGCCGCTCGACCACCGGGCGGGAGACCCGGGCCCGCTGCCAGAAGTCGGCCAGCGAGGCGTAGGGCTGCCCGGCCACGATGCGGGCCACCTCGTCCTCGTGGATGCCCTTGACGTCGGCCAGGGACAACCGTATGCCGTGGCGAGCACCGTCCGTCTCCCCGTCACCGCTGCCTTCTGCACCGTCGTCCACCCGCTCCACCAGGTAGGTGGCGCCGGACCGGTTGACGTCGAGCCCGAGCACCTCGACCCCGGTGTGGCGGGCGTCGTCGAGGATGAGCCGCTTGGGATACATCCCCGGGTCGTGGGTGAGCACGCCGGCGAGGAACGCGGCCGGGTGGTGGGCCTTGAGCCAGGCCGACTGGTAGGTGGGCAGCGCGAACGCTGCGGCGTGCGCCTTGCAGAAGCCGAACGAGGCGAACGCGGCCAGCACCTCCCAGATCCGGTCGACGTCGGCTTGGTCGTAGCCGCGCGCCTCGGCGGCCGGGCGCCACCAGGCCTCGACCTCGTCCTGGCCGTCCGGCGACCCGAGGGCACGGCGCACCTCGTCCGCCTCGGCCAGGCTGACCCCGGTGGTCTCGGCGACGATCTGCAGCACCTGCTCGT
>CAYRLV010000249.1:0-1079 GCA_964425155.1 uncultured Ornithinicoccus sp.
GGCACGAGTGGCACAGGTAGAGGTGTGCCACTCGTCGGAAAGTGTGCCGCTCGTGCCGATCCGGCGGCGGGGGAGCGGCGGGCCAGCGCTCAGCGCCGGATCCGGCGGGCGCCGGCGGCGGCCAGCACCCCGCCCAGCGCGGTGAGGGCGACGGCCTCGGCCCCGACCTTGGCGACCCGCCGGCCGGTGCGGTAGTCCCGGATCTGCCAGTGCTGCGCGATCGCGTGCTCGCGCAGTGCCGCGTCCGGGTTGATCGCGCACGGGTGGCCGACGAGCGAGAGCATCGGGATGTCGTTGGCGGAGTCGGAGTAGGCCGAGCACTGCGCCAGGTCGAACCCCCGGCTGGCCGCCAGCTCGGCGACCGCGGTCGCCTTGGCCGGCCCGTGCATGGCGTCACCCACCAGGTGCCCGGTGTAGACCCCGCCGAGGGTCTCCGCGACCGTGCCCAGCGCGCCGGTCAGACCGAGCCGCCGGGCGATGACCTCGGCCACCTCGACCGGGGTGGCGGTGACGAGCCACACCTCCTCGCCCGCCTCGAGGTGCATCGCGGTGAGGGCCCGGGTGCCCGGCCAGATCTTGTCGGCCATCACCTCGTCGTAGATCTCCTCGCCGATCGCGGTGATCTCGGACACGGGGTGGCCGGCGACGAAGGCCAGCGCCTGCTCGCGGATCTGCGCCACGTGGGCCAGGTTCTCGCCGCGCAGGACGAAGCTGGCCTGCTTCCACGCCATCGCGCTGACGTCGCGCAGGGTGAAGAACTTCCGCCGCCAGAGGCCCCGGGCGAGGTGGAAGATGCTGGCCCCGCGCAGCACCGTGTTGTCCACGTCGAAGAAGGCCGCGGCCCGGGGGTTCGGGACCACGGTGAGGGCCTCGTCGAGCTCCGGCGCCATCGTCGGCACGAGGACCGGCTCCTCGGCGGCGCGCGCGGGCGCGAGACCCCGCTCGTGCGGCCCGTCGCCCTGCATGGGGGACAGCGTAGGTCAGGAGGCGCGGTGGTGAGTCGCGCGCGTGAGGAACGGCACGGCATACCTGCTGGCGGGCGCACCGGCGCCCGAGGCACCTACGCTGGAGCGCATGAG
>CAYRLV010000249.1:1179-6114 GCA_964425155.1 uncultured Ornithinicoccus sp.
GGGATGAGCGAGCAGCCGCGGGTGACCCTCATCGGCAAGCCCGGCTGCCACCTGTGCGACGAGGCGCGGGAGGTGATCGCGCGGGTGGCCGCGGATCTCGGGGTGGGGTGGACCGAGCGCTCCATCCTGGACGACGCCGAGCTGCGCGCCCGCTACTGGGAGCAGATCCCGGTCACCCTCGTGGACGGCCGCCAGCACGACTACTGGCGGGTGGACGAGAAGCGGCTGCGGGCGGCGCTCACCAGGTGAGCACCATCCGGGCGCGGGACCCCGGCTGAGCACGACGTGAGCCTGCGCTGAGCACGGCGCCGAGGCCGCACCTACCAGATGAAGGGGTGTTCGCGCGACTTTGTGCGCCCGTTCACAAAGACTTAGCCTAGGGGGTGACCCCATCCTCCGGTTCGGGCATCTGATAGTGGGCCCGAAATCGACAGAGAGGAGCCGGTGCGCCCGTGACCGCCGACCCCGCCCCTCGTCGTGGGATACCCGACGCGACGGTGGCGCGTCTGCCCGAGTACCTTCGGGCGCTCACCGGCCTCGCCGCGCGGGGGATCGGCTCGGTCTCGTCGGAGGAGCTCGCCGCCGCCGCGGGCGTGCGCTCCGCGAAGCTGCGCAAGGACCTGTCCTACCTCGGCTCCTACGGAGTGCGCGGGGTCGGGTATGACGTGGACCTGCTCGCCGCGGAGATCTCTCGTGAGCTGGGACTCACCGAGGACCGTGCGGTCGCCATCATCGGCATGGGCAACCTGGGCCGCGCGCTCGCGGCCTACTCCGGTTTCGTCACCAAGGGCTTCCAGATCGTGGCGCTCATCGACGACGACCCCGCGGTGATCGGCGAACAGGTCGCCGGCATCACCGTATGCGGCCTCGACCAGCTCGACCGGCTCGTCGCCGAGGGCCTGTCGATCGGCGTCATCACGACCCCGGCGGCCTCGGCGCAGCAGGTCTGCGACCGGCTGGTCGCCGCGGGTATGCGGGCGATCCTCAACTTCGCGCCGTGCGTGCTGTCGGTGCCCGACGAGGTCGACGTGCGCAAGGTCGACCTGTCCACCGAGCTGCAGATCCTGGCGTTCCACGAGCAGCGCAAGGCCCTGGCCGCCGGCGTCGACCTCGAGGAGGTCATGCCGTGAGTCTGCTGGTGCTCGGGCTGTCGCACCGTTCCGCACCGCTCGAGCTGCTCGAGCGCGTCGCCCTGTCCCCGGAGCGCGGGGACACCCTGGTCGACGCCCTGTCCGGCGCCGAGAGCGTCGGCGAGGCGGTCGTGCTGGCGACCTGCAACCGGGTCGAGGTCTACGCCGACGCGGCGACCTTCCACGGCGCGGTGAGCGAGGTCGGCGAGGCGCTGTCCCGCGCCACCTCGGTGCCGATCGACCGGCTCACCGACCACCTCTACGTGCACTACGAGGACCGCGCCGTCGCCCACCTGTTCTCGGTGGCCTGCGGCCTCGACTCGATGGCCCTCGGCGAGGCGCAGGTGCTCGGTCAGCTGCGCACCGCCTTGCGTGAGGCGCGGGAGCGCACGCTGCTCGGCTCGGTGCTCGACGGCCTGTTCCAGCGCGCCCTGCGGGTCGGCAAGCGCGCCCACTCCGAGACCGGGATCGACCGGGTCGGCGGCTCGCTGGTCGGTGCGGCGCTGGACGAGGCCAGTGCGGTCCTGGGTCCGCTGGACCGGCGGCGGGTGCTCGTGGTCGGCGCCGGCGCGATGAGCAGCCTCGCGGCCACCACCGTGGGACGGCGCGGCGTGGCCGAGCTGGTCGTGCTCAACCGCACGGCCGCGACCGCCGACCGGCTCGCGGCCGCCACCGGCGGGCGCGCCCGGCCGTGGGCGGAGCTGCCCGAGGCACTCGCCGAAGCGGACCTGGTCATCTCGTGCACCGGTGCCGTCGGGCACGTCGTGACCGCCGAGGCCGTCGCCGCCGCGCAGCGCGCTCGCGCCGGTGCGCCGCAGGTGTATGCCGACCTCGCCCTGCCGCGCGACGTCGCCCCCGAGGCCGCCGACCTCGACGGGGTGTCGGTGATCGGCCTGGCCGAGCTCGGCGGCCTGCTCGATCAGGACCTCACCGCGCCGGAGGTCAAGGCGGCACAGGATCTCGTGGTCGGCGAGGTGGCCGCCTATCTCACCGGGCGCCGCGCCGAGTCGGTCGGGCCCACCGTGGCGGCCCTGCGGTCGCGGGCGGCGGACGTCGTCGCGGCCGAGCTGAACCGGCTGGACCAGCGTGCACCCACCCTGTCCGACCAGCAGCGGGCGGAGGTGCAGCGCACCGTCCACCGGGTGGTCGAGAAGCTGCTGCACGCCCCGAGCGTGCGGGTCCGGGAGTTGGCCGGATCCGGCGGCAGCGGCGACTACGCCCAGGCCCTGCGCGACCTGTTCGACCTCGACCCGCACGACGTGGCGGCCGTGTCCGTGCCCCCCGAGCAAGGACCGATGTCATGACCATCCGGCTCGGCACCCGACGCAGCGCGCTCGCCACCACCCAGGCCGGCTGGGTGGCGGACCGGCTGCGCGCGCTCGGCCACGAGGTCGAGCTGGTCGAGATCACCACCTTCGGTGACACCAGCTCGCGGCCGCTCGCGGAGATCGGCGGCACCGGTGTCTTCGTGACCGGCATCCGGCTGGCGCTGCAGCGCGACGAGATCGACGTGGCGGTCCACTCGCTCAAGGACCTGCCCGTGGCGCCCGAACCCGGCCTGCACATCGCGGCGATCCCGGTCCGCGAGGACCCGCGCGACGTGCTGGTGGCCAGCGGCGGCCGCACCCTTGACGAGCTCCCCTCGGGCGCGGTGGTCGGCACCGGCTCACCGCGGCGCGCCGCCCAGCTGGCCGCGCTGGGGCGGGGCCTGACGGTCAAGGCGATCCGCGGCAACGTCGGCACCCGGCTCGCCCACGTGTCCGAGGGCCGGTTGGACGCGATCGTGCTGGCCCGCGCCGGCCTGTCCAGGCTCGGCCAGCTCGACGTGGTCACCCAGGTGCTCGCCTCCGACCAGCTGCTGAGCGCCCCCGGTCAGGGCGCGCTCGCCGTCGAGGTGCGCGCCGACGACGAGGCGATGCTGACCGCGGTGGCCGCCCTCGACGACGCCGACACCCGCTGCTGCGTCACGGCCGAGCGTGCCCTGCTGGCCGCGCTCGAGGCCGGTTGCACCGCCCCGGTCGGGGCGCTCGCCGAGATCGACCGCTCCGGCCCGGAGCCGCGACTGGTGCTGCGCGCGTTCGCCGGCACGCTCGACGGCAGCATCGCGCTGTCCCGGTCGGCGACCGGCCCGGTCACCGAGCCGGAGGCCCTGGGCCGCGAGCTGGCCACCACGCTGCTGGCCGCCGGCGCCGACCGGATCACCGTCCAACCCACCCTCGACCCCGACCCGCCCGCCGGCTCAGCTGCCTCGGTCGGTCCGGCCGATGGGCGGCACGAGCCAGCCGGGGCGGGTGCTCCCGACCGGCCACCCGCCGCCACCAGACCCCCCTCCAGCCAGCCGTCCAACCCCTGTCCAGAACAACCTGCTCCGGAGCGTGCCACGTGAGTCCCACCCGCTCAGCTGCAACCCGCAAGACCGCCAACCGTCGCACCAAGACCCCTGGCCGCGTCGTGTTCGTCGGCGCCGGCCCGGGCGACCCGGGTCTGCTCACCGTGCGCGCCGCGGAGGTCCTCGCCGCCGCCGACGTGGTCGTCACCGACCAGGTCAGCCGCGAGGAGTTCGTCGCCGCCCACGCCGGCCCCGACGTCGAGATCGTCGACGCCGGCTACGGCGAGCACGGCCAGCCCCTGACCCACGCCTCCCGGGCCAAGCTCGTCGTGAAGGCCGCCAGGGCCGCCGGCAGCACCGACGGGCCGGGCGGACTGGTGGTGCGGCTGATGGACGGCGACCCCGGCACCTTCAACGGTCTGGGCGAGGAGGCCCTCGCCTGTCGCAAGGCGGGCGTCCCGTTCGAGGTCGTCCCCGGCGTCAGTGCCGTCTCGGCCGTCCCCGCCTACGCGGGAGTGCCCTTGACCGGCGCCAGCTCGCCCTCGCTGCACGTCGTCAGCGGCGGCACCAAGGTCGACTGGAGCCACTCGACCGACGCGCACGTGACCGTGGTCGTGCTCGGCACCCCCGAGACGCTGACCCAGGCGCTCGGTGCCCTGCTGGAGGCCGGGCGCGCCGCCGACACGCCGGTGGCGATCACCGAACGCGGCACCACCATCACCCAGGTCACGCACACGACCACGCTCGGCGAGGTGGCGCGGCTGATGAAGTCGGCCAAGGTCCAGTTCCCCTCGCTCGCTGTGGTGGGCTCCACCGTCGGGCTGCGGGACCAGCTGTCCTGGTTCGAGACCAAGCCGCTGTTCGGCTGGAACGTGCTCGTGCCCCGCACCAAGGACCAGGCGGGCAGCATGACGACCCGCCTCGCCTCATACGGCGCAACCAGTGACGTGGTGCCCACGATCAGCGTCGAGCCGCCGCGCACCCCGCAGCAGATGGAGCGAGCGGTCAAGGGCCTGGTCACCGGCCGCTACGAGTGGATCGGCTTCACCTCGGTCAACGCGGTGCGGGCGATCCGGGAGAAGTTCGTCGAGTTCGGGCTGGACGCGCGCGCGTTCGCGGGGCTCAAGATCGCCGCGGTCGGCGGCGTGACCGCGCAGGCGCTGCGCGACTGGGGCATCGAGCCCGACCTGGTGCCCGAGTCCGAGCAGTCCGCCAAGGGTCTGCTGGCCGCCTGGCCGCCCTACGACGACGTGCTCGACCCGATCAACCGGGTCTTCCTGCCGCGCGCCGACATCGCCACCGACACGCTGGTCGCCGGCCTGCAGGACATGGGCTGGGAGGTCGACGACGTGACGGCCTACCGCACCGTCCGGGCGGCGCCGCCGCCCGCGCCGGTCCGCGAGGCGATCAAGACGGGCAAGTTCGACGCGGTGTGCTTCACCTCGAGCTCGACGGTGCGCAACCTGGTCGGCATCG
>CAYRLV010000250.1:0-6066 GCA_964425155.1 uncultured Ornithinicoccus sp.
AACAAATCGCTCGCCGCGTCCTCAACGAAGCCAGCTGAACCCGAAGCCGCATCCCGCAGCGCCGCAGTAGGCAGATCGCTATTCGGGGAGGTGAGCCGAGGCGGCGATACGTCGTACGTTCCGGTGAAGCGCAGCCCACTTGATGCCCTCGTGGGCGAGGTCGTCGACGGCCGAGTCTGGTGCGGGAATCGCTGCCGCGCGCTCATAGATGGCCAGTTGACGGTCTAACGGGGCTTCGCCCCAGCCCGACGAGTCGTGTCGTGGTCGGGTCCGGCTGGAGGGCTCCGGTCGGTGCGGGGTGAGACCGTGACCGGCGAGCCGATCCGGTGTATGAACCGTATGTAGCGGTTGGTTGGCCTGCTGGCCGCCCGTACTGACCGGAGCCCATCATGACGTACCTCGCACGGTGTCCGATGTCGTCGCTCAGCACGTCGCCTTCGAGGTGGAGTGCATCGACCGGATGTACTGCAACGTGTACGTGCCCGGGCTGCAGTATGCCGCGGGCCTGGTCGCCTACATCCATCGCCAGTTGGGCCTGCCGATCGCCTCGACCGCCCCGCTGGCCACCATCCCCACCCGGTTCACTGCCGCGATCCATCGGTTCGCCGTCGAGCAAGACATCCCGTGGGTCGATTTTCGTCGTGGTCAGCGCAAGGACGACGTGATGCACGAGCAGCTGGCCAAGTTCGAGGCGGCCGGCCGCACCCAGGGCGTGGTGTTCATCGGCCGGGCGCAGGAGAAGACCGGGCTGTTTCGCACCGAGAAGCGACACAACGAGCAGGGTCGGGCCTACCCGTGGATCGTGCGGTCGACCGGGATGGTCAACCACTTCTACTTCTACTGCGTGGATGAGGACTTCGGCCCGTTCTTCATCAAGTTCTGCTCCTACTTCCCCTACAACGCCAGGCTGTGCCTGAACGGCAACCATTGGGCCCAGCACCAGGCGGCCAAGGCCGGGATCGGGTTCACTCCGATGGACAACGCGTTCGCCGCGGTCGACGACCCGGCCGGCCTGCAGGCGATCTGTGACCGGCTCGGGCCCGACCAGATCGACGCGCTGCTGCGCAAGTGGCTGGCGATCTTGCCGCACCCCTTCAGCCCATCCGACCGGGCCGCCGGGTACCGGTATGACCTCTCGATCCTGCAGGCCGAGTTCTCCCTGACCCAGATGCTGGACCGGCCGGTGTCCGGGCGGATCTTCTTCGAGCAGGTCATCCGCGACAACCTGGACCTGGGACGACCGGACCAAGTCTCGCTGGTCTTCAACCGACGCCTCTGCGCCCGCGGCAAGCACCCGACCCCCGGCCGGTTCCGCACCCGGGTGATCACCAGCGGAGTCACCCCGAGCCTGCACGTGAACTACAAACACACCACGATCAAGCAGTACCACAAGGAAGGACGAGCGCTACGGACCGAGACCACCATCAACGACACCCGCGACTTCGACATCGGGAAACGGTTGACCAACCTGCCTGCACTGCGCGAGGTCGGCTTCACCGCCAACAGGCGCCTGCTGGGCGTCCAACGACTCGACCACGACCCGATCCCCGGAACCACCGCCCTGACCACGGTGACCGACCCGGTCACCACACCCACCGGCACCCGCGTGTCCGGGCTACCCCTGGGCCAACAACGCAGCCACGCCCTGCTCACCGCGCTACTGACCTTCCGCCTGCAACCCGACGGCTTCACCAACAAGGACCTGCGCGCCCTGACCACGCAGCTACGCGGGCTGGACACCGACGCCGTGACCACCGGACAGATGACCTACGACCTGCGCCGGCTGCGACTACACGGCCTGATCCAACGCGTCCCGCACACCCACCGCTACCACGTCACTCGCGACGGGCTACGCACCGCGATGTTCCTCACCCGCGTCCACGACCGGCTCCTGCCCACCGGCCTGGCCCACCTGACCGACCCGAACGACCAAACCCCCCTGCACCGCGCGGCCACCGCCTACGACCGCGCCATCGACAACCTCATCGACCAGAACGGCATCGCCGCATGAACCCGACCCGGAACACACGAACTTGACTCAGATCTCCGGCTCCGCCGGACCAAGCCCTCTAGTGGTCGATCTACGAGCAAGAGGGCGACCAGTCACAGGTCCCTCCGGACCGGATCGGGCAGGCTCTCGACGCCTGGCCGGAGTTCAGGCACGCTTCCCAGCACGGCCTCCCCAGCGGGATCAGGGACGGGCAGGTGGGCCCCCAAGCGGCGATGACCCGGCTGCTCACCGGCATCGGCGGGCTCAGTGACCTGCCGCCCGTCGTAACCATCGAGGCTTCGCGTCGGGTCCTGGGGGCACCGACAAGCCGGTCGACACGAAGAAGACAGCCCCAACCTGGCTGTCCTGGGGTTGGCCCCACTTCGGGGTCGAGTTGGCGGCAATCGACGCCCGGCTGCCGATCGTGGTGCTCCACGGCTACCTCGTCGACCTTGGCGGATACGTCATGGACCCCGTCATCCTCGAGCCGGATGGCGCGGTCACACCGGCGGCTCGGGATGACGCCGGCCGGCACCGCCGGCCCGATGGTTCCATCGTCCGCCGCACTGCACCGCCATCCTCGCCGGAGGCGATGACCCAGACTTGCCGCCCTGACGCGATCCTGGCCGCCTCTGACGGGCGCAACGGTCGACTCGGTACTTGCTGCTCGCCGTACGTGTCCCGCCGTCTGTTCCGGACGTTTGCTGTTGGTTCTCCCGGGTCGATGGTGGGGCCGGGCCCCGCGGTGGTCGACGGCCGCTCTCGTTTCCGTCACCTACTTCTCCGTTCGGGCGGAACGGTCGAGCGCCGACCGTGGCTACGTGCCGGGGAGTACCGCCTGGGGCCTGGATGCGCTTACAGGACAGCCCAACAAACGACCTACTTCCTTCAGCGTCCCTCGGTGATGGACCGCAGAACCTTGTTGGTCAGCGCACGTATCGATTCAGCGACAGTGTCCCGCCTAAGGCCGCGACGGTGGCACGATGCCGCTACGGCGACGAAGGGGAGCGATGCGAGTACTGGACGCTGCCGTGGCGCTGTGCCTGTGCGTGGGCCTGGCCGCGTGTAGTGGCCCGCGCCCTGGCGCCACAGAACCCTCGGCGCCGGCGGCGAGCCCTCCGACGACCAGCGTCCAGTCGTCAGCGCCGACGACCGCCCCTACGAGCTCGAGCTCTCCGGCAACCGGTGCCGCCCCCGCGGGAGACCCGGGTGACGGCGACACACGGGTCATCTACAGGACCGTCCAAGCCATGCGCTTCAAAGTCAATGCCACCCTCCCCATCAAGCAGTGCAATACGGCCGAAGACCATGTGGACTCCAAGGTCTATGTGACCGAACAGGCCTGCTGGCTCAAAGACCACTCCGAACAGGTCACCTTCACCACGTACGAGCAGAGGGACGAAGGCACCTACCTAGAGAACGGCGGCGGCCAAACCTACGACTTCGCCACCTACTGCGGCGTCGGGTGGACTATCGCCGTCGAAACCGACCAAGGCCTTGAAAAGGTCCTCAAGGTCCTCGACCCCGACGCGACGCCAGCCGACAGCCTTTGTCCGGCGCAGGGCGACGACGACGCCGAAAACGACAGCACGGGCGACACCGGCGTCGCCAGCGTGCCCAAGGCGGACGTCCAGAAACAGATCATCTCGGCCATCGAGAAGGCTGGCGGGGTCGCGACCGACGTGACCTGCCCGCGGGCGCTACCGGGCAAGGTCGGCGCCAACATGATCTGCAGGCTGCAGCTCAACGGCCACGACCAGAAGGTCAAAGTAGAGGTCACCCGCGTCGAGGGCGGAACGGCCTACTTCAACGTGCTCCCAGCCGACTGACGACCGCCGCGAGGCCCCGGATCTCCCTAGTGCCTCGGTGCGGATGGCAGGATTCGGGTCGTGGTAGAGACGGCGAGGGAACGGCTCGGACGCCTTGTCCGTGCCCGCCGCGAACACTTGGGCCTCACGCAAGAGCAGACAGCGCGCAAGGGCGGATCGAACCTCACCACACTCGGCCACATCGAGCGGGCCGTAGACGAACGGATCTCGACCAAGACCCGACAACGGCTTGAGGCTGCGCTGCAATGGGAGCCCGGCACCATCGATGCCGTCTTGGCGAAGCGGCTCCCGAAGGCCACGGAGAGGCGCCTGGTAGTCGGTCCGTCTGGTGTCGCCATCGGCGGGGCCGCCGAGGACGAGCGGGAGCTGCTCGCGCGGCTGTCGGATGCGGCGCTGCTCGAGGAGCTCGCGCGACGGATGCGACACTAGTCAGTCCGGGCCATCTCGCGCTGAAACCGCGGTTGTGGCGGTCGGCGCAGTGGCCGCACACGGGGGTCGTCGTGACTCGCGACGAGGCACCCCGCGGAGTGCGCCTGCTGGAGCGGCTGACTGCCGAGGTCGCCAGCCGGCAGGCCGCCCTCGCCGAACGCGGCTACTCATCACTGGCGGAACAGCGCGACGACGCAGACCGGGCCGGGCAGACACCGCTCCCCTACCTGGTCCTCATGGTGGACGACTGGGACTCCTTCAGCGAGACCTACGACGAGGTCGACCACGGCCGACCCACCGAGATGATGCTGCAACTGCTGCGCGAGGGTCCCGCGGTGGGCCTGCGGGTCGTGCTCACCGGCGGGCGCTCGGTGCTCCTGTCCCGGGTCGCCGGACTGGTGCCCGGCCGGTTCTGCCTGCGGATGGCGGACGACAGCGACCTGATGCTGGCCGGACTGCCGAGCTCGTCGCTACCCGTGCGGATGCCGCCGGGACGCGCCGTCCGCGTAGCAGACGGCGTGGAGCTGCAGGTGGGCGTCCTGCGGGACGACCGAGCCGACCCCGAGCAACCGCCCGACGCCTCCGGCCGTGCCCAGGTCACGCTGTTGCGGCGACTCGGCGAGGCGGCCACCGCGGGCGGGCTGCGCCCCGTGCCGACCCCCCTGCGTCCGATCCGGGTCGAGCCGCTGCCGACCTCGATCGCGCTGTCCACCGTCCGTCATGAGGCGAGGGAGCGCGCGGGACACACAGACCTCGTCGTGGGTGTGGGTGGGGACGACCTGTCGCCCGTCGCGCACGATCCGGGCGCCGGGCTGTCCTTCCTCGTCGCCGGGCCTGCGGGCAGCGGACGGACGACGACGCTCCGACTGATCACCCACCAACTGCTCGAGCTGGGCCGTGAGGTGCTGATCGTGGCCGAACCGGGCAGTGACGACGTCGACGGTGGCGTGTCGCGTCCGACTCCGGCCCGAAACGCCACCGCCGAGGTGGTTGGACGGGTGGTGACCGTCGCGCCCTCGGACGCGACCCGCATCCGATCAGTCATCGAGGCCAGCCCCGGGCTGGTGGCCGTGGTCGACGACGTCGAGCGACTGGTGGACCCGGGTGCCACGGACGCGTTGTCGGAGCTGGCGCGGGGGGCCCATCGGACGGGCGGCGGAGTCGTGTGTGCCGGGTTGACGCACGAGCTGCTGAGCCAGTTCCGTGGGCTCGCGCAGGAGGTGCGACGCGCACAAACCGGCATCCTGCTGCAGCCGTCCGCACCGGCGGACGGGGAGTTGTTCGCAGTACGCGCGACGGCCCTCGGGGGGCGGGTCGCCGGACGCGGGCTGCACGTCGAGCGTGGACGGCTCACCCCGATCCAGGTCGCCCTTCCCGACGTGCTCACTCCGGACTGCTTTACTCACTCGCGGCCGCTTCTCGCCACCGCCGAACCGGCCCGGGGTGAGCAAAGCGGCGGCGAGTGAGCACGCCGGGACGGACGTCTCCGTCAGGCGGAAGGGCTCCCGGCGGCCGGGGGCCCTGACTCAGTCGGTGACCGCGTCATCCGGCGGCCACGGGACCGGTTGTCCCAGAAGAGCGTTCGCCCAGGCACCGTGCACCGACTCGTCGTCGCTCGGATGGAAGATGCCGGCGAGCACGTCGCGGTAGAGGCGCGAGAGCTCCGAGCGGTTGAAGTAGGACGAGCCGCCGGAGACCCGCACGCACTGCTCGACCACCCGCAGCGCGGTCTCGGTGGCACGCGACTTCACGGCGGACAGCTGCGGCATCCACAGCGCGCCGCGGTCGGCACCCTCGTCGACGTCCCGGGCCAGCGCC
>CAYRLV010000251.1:0-6049 GCA_964425155.1 uncultured Ornithinicoccus sp.
TCAGCCGACGATCTCTGCGGCCTCCAGCCACTCCAGCTCGAGGCCCTCCCGCTCGTCCACGATCGCGCGCAGTTTCTCGTTCAGCGCCAGCACGGCCTCGTGGTCCGTGGCCTTCGCCGCCATCTCGTCGTGCAGCTGCTGCTCCTGCTCGGCCAGCCGGGCCAGCCGCTTCTCGACCCGCGCCATGTCCTTGCGCGCGGCGCGGGCCTGCGCGGGGCTCGGCCCGTCGCCCGGTCCACCGGCGCCGGATACCGCCGGGCCCGATCCATCCGGGCCCGTCCTGCTCGCGGCCGCACCGGTTCCCGCCCCGCCGGCCGGGGGCGCCGACGCCTGCTGCTGCCGGCGCAGCTCGAGGTACTGCTCGACGCCACCCGGCAGGTCGCGCACCCTGCCGTCACCGAGCAGCGCCACCTGCCGGTCACACATCCGCTCCAGCAGGTAGCGGTCGTGGGACACCACCAGCAGCGTGCCGGCCCACCCGTCCAGGACGTCCTCCAGCGAGGTCAGCGTCTCGATGTCGAGGTCGTTGGTCGGCTCGTCCAGCAGCAGCACGTTGGGCTCGGCCATGAGCAGCCGCAGCAGCTGCAACCTCCGGCGCTCGCCGCCGGACAGGTCGCCCACCCGGGTCTGCTGCCGGCCCCCGGAGAAACCGAGCCGCTTGGCCAGCTGGCTCGCGCTGACCTCCTTGCCGTCCAGCCGGGTGTAGGACCGCACGTCCTCCACCGCCTCGATCACCCGCCGACCGGACAACGACTCGAGCTCGCGGACCTCCTGCGACAGGAACGCCATCGAGACCGTCTTGCCCACCTTGCGCCGGCCCGCGTCGAGGGCCACGTCACCGTGCACGGCGCGCAGCAGCGTCGACTTGCCGGCGCCGTTCACGCCCACGATGCCGATCCGGTCGCCAGGGGCCAGCCGCCAGGTCACCCGGTCCAGCAGCGCCCGGTCACCGAGCCGCACCGTCGCGTCGACCAGGTCGACGACGTCCTTGCCCAGCCGGGTGGTGGCAAACCGCACCAGCTCGGCCTCGTCGCGCGGCGCCGGCTCATCCGCGATCAACTCGTTGGCCGCGTCGATGCGGAACTTCGGCTTGCTGGTCCGCGCGGGTGGCCCGCGACGGAGCCAGGCCAGCTCCTTGCGCAGCAGGTTCGCCCGCCGTTCCTGCGTGACCGCGGCGATGCGGGCCCGCTCCGCCTTGGCCAGCACGTATGCCGCGTAGCCGCCCTCGTAGGACTCGATCCCCCCGCCCACCACCTCCCAGGTGAGAGTGGCCACCGTGTCGAGGAACCACCGGTCGTGCGTCACGACGACCAGGGCCGAGTCGGCGCGGGAACGCCGGGTCGCGAGGTGCTGCGCCAGCCAAGCGACGCCCTCGACGTCGAGGTGATTGGTCGGCTCGTCGAGCAGCAGCAGGTCAGGGTCCCGCACGAGCAGTGCGGCCAGCGCCAACCGGCGGCGTTCGCCGCCGGACAACGGCCCCACGACCGCATCGAGCCCACCGACCGCCGGCGCGGCGACGCCACCGAGCAGACCGTCCAGCACGTCCCGGATCCGGGCGTCGCCGGCCCACTCGTGTTCCGGCCGGTCGCCCACCACGGCCTCGCGCACCGTGGCGGCCGGGTCGATGGTGTCGGTCTGGTCGAGCAGCCCGGTGCGCAGCATGCCGGTGCGGGTGACCCGGCCGGAATCGACCTCCTGATGACCGGCGAGCACGCGCAGCACGGTCGACTTGCCGCTGCCGTTGCGGCCCACCACGCCGATGCGCTGGCCGCCGTTGACGCCGAGTGACACGCGATCGAGCAGGGTGGTGGTGCCGAAGGTCAGCGAAACCTGCTCCACCGAAACGAGATTGGCCAACGTCAGTGGTCCCGGGTCATCTCGTGGGTGAGCACGTGGGCGCCGTGCACCGGCCCGGTGGCCCGCTTGACCTCAGGGACGGTCCCGAGCGCCGCGAGCGCCACCGCCAGGTCGAGAGCCCCTTCGGCGTCGGCGGCCAGGAAGGCCACGGTCGGCCCCGACCCCGACACGATGCCGCCGAGCGCCCCGATCTCGATCCCCGCCTCGACCAGCTCGCGCAGCGGCGGCCGCAGTGAGAAGGCGGCCTCCTGCAGGTCGTTCGACAGCGCGGAGGCGAGGCTGTGCGGGTCACCCGAGCGCAGCGCGGCCATCAGCGCGTCGGAGGTCTCGGGAGGACGCACCCGGCGACCTTCGCGCAGACGGTCGCACTCGTCATACACCGCAGGAGTCGAGAGGCCACCCTCGCTGACCGCGAACACCCAGTGGTAGGTGCCGCTCGTCAGGACCGGCGCGAGCTCCTCGCCACGGCCGGAGCCGATCGCGGTGCCGCCGGTGAGGGCGAAGTTGACGTCGCTGCCGAGCGCGGCGGCCAACTCGTCCAGCCGCGCCCGGGACAGCTCGAGTCCCCAGAGCGCGTCGCAGGCGACGAGGGCCGCGGCGGCGTCCGCCGAGCCGCCCGCCATCCCGCCGGCGACGGGGATGTCCTTGTCGATCGTGATCCGCACCGGTGTCTCGAGCTCGCCCGCCTCCGCGACGAGGCGCGCCGCCCGCAGGGCCAGGTTGCTCTCGTCGACCGGCACCTGGTCGGTGTACGGACCCTCGACGACGACGCCCCAGTCGCGGGCGGGTTCGACGGTGACGATGTCGTAGATCGACACGGCGTGGAACACGGTGGCCAGACCGTGGTAGCCGTCCGACCGACGGGGCCCGACGGACAGCTCGAGGTTGACCTTCGCCGGGACCCGCACGGTGGCGTGCCGCCGGACCTCCCTCACGGTGTTCACCCCGTCACCCGAGGTCTCGGCGGGCGGTGGCGATGTCGACGAACGCGTCGACGGTGAGGTTCTCCCCGCGCGTCCTCGGGTCCACCCCGGCGGCGCGCAGGACCTCTTCGGCCCGGGCCGCGGACCCTGCCCAGCCGGCGAGCGCCGCGCGCAGGGTCTTGCGACGCTGCGCGAACGCCGCGTCGATGCAGCTGAACACCTCGGGCCGGGTCGCACTCGACGGCGGGTCGGGGTGGCGGACCAGCTCGACCAGGCCGGAGTCGACGTTGGGCGCCGGCCAGAACACGTTCCGGCTCACCGTGCCGGCGAGCCGGACGTCGGCGTACCAGGCGGCCTTGACGCTCGGGACCCCATACACCTTGCTGCCCGGCTTGGCGGCGAGCCGCTCGGCGACCTCGAGCTGCACCATCACCAGCACCCGACGCAGGGTCGGGAACGCCTGCAGGAACCCCAGGACGACCGGCACCGAGATGTTGTAGGGGAGGTTGGCCACCAACGCGGTCGGTTGCGGGTCGGGCAGCTCGTCCACGTTGAGCGCGTCGGCCTGCACGACGGACAGGCGTTCCTCGAGCCCGGGCGCGTGCTGCTCGACGGTGTGCGGCAGGGCGAGCGCGAGAGTCGGGTCGACCTCGATGGCGACCACGCGGCCCACCCGGGGCAGCAGCGCGAGGGTCAGCGAGCCGAGCCCCGGCCCCACCTCGACCACGACGTCGTCCTCGCCCACCCCGGCGAGGCGGACGATGCGGCGCACCGTGTTGGCGTCGATGACGAAGTTCTGGCCCCACTGCTTGGTGGGGCTCACGCCGAGTCGCGTCGCGAGGTCGCGGATCTCGGCAGCCCCGAGCATCGCGGTGTTCCCGCCGTCGTCCGCCGCCATGTCAGGCAGCCTAATGGCCCGGGCGAGTCCCGTGCCCTGGGGCCACGGTCGGCTGCCGGAGCCTCGATGCCGCGCGCGGCCCTGCTCAGCGGCACCCCTCAGAGATACCGCCCGCACACCGGCCAGAACTCCGGCCCGTGGCGCTCGTAGAGCAGCTGTGCGCGGAGCGTCTGCTCGTGGGCGCTCGCCCGGACCGGGTTGCCCCGTCCGCCGACCGAGTGCCACGCCTCCGCGGTCACCTGGTAGAGCCCGTAGTAGCCGTCCGCGCCGACCGCGTCGGGGTCGTTGCCGGACTCGCACTGCGCCAGGGCCGCCCAGTTGAGCCCGCTCGCCACCGGGTGGCCGTCGGGAGGCGGGGGCGTGTGCAGCCGCTGGCCCCCGACCCGTTCCGCGCTGCGCGAGGCCGGGTGGTCCGCCCGCTGCCAGCCGGACTCGGCGCTGCTCGTGGAGAGGGTTCGTGGGGCCGACTCGAGCAAGGTGGATCCGGGGTCGGAGCCGGGGAGCAGCTCACCGCAGGCGAGGACCCCGGCCGCCAGCACGAGCAGCACGGCCGCGGGCAGGTAGCCGCGCGCGCGGTTCGACGCCACGTGGCCCTCCCGGTCGTCGACACCCCCTGCGGGGCCTGCCGACCTACCTTGGCCTCAGCCCCACGCAAAGGTCAAGTTTTGATAACGGAATGTCGTCGTTTTGGTAACGGGCACACCCGCGTGAGCACGACGCGCAGCCGTCACCAGGGGCCGTAGACACGCTCGGAGTTCTCCGCGAGGGCCGAGCAGAGGGTCGGCACGTCGACCGCCAGCACCCCGGCCATGGCCCGCACGGTGAGCGGCACCAGGTAGGGCGCGTTCGGCGCGCCGCGGTGCGGGCTCGGCGTCAGGTACGGCGCGTCCGTCTCGACCAGCAGCTGGGACAGCGGCGTGACCGCGAGCGCGTTGCGCAGCGCCCGGGCGTTCTTGAACGTCACCGTGCCCGCGAAGGACAGGTGGTAGCCCCGCTCGACGCAGGTGCGCGCCATCTCGATGTCCCCGGAGAAGCAGTGCAGCACGGTCTTGTCCGGGGCGCCCTCCTCCTCGAGGATGCGCAGCACGTCGTCGTGCGCGTCGCGGTCGTGGATCTGCAGCGCCAGGCCGGTCCGCTTGGCCAGGTCGATGTGCCAGCGGAAGGAGTCCTGCTGCGCCGGTATGCCGTCCGGTCCCGTCCGGAAGTAGTCCAGCCCGGTCTCCCCCACCACCCGGATCCGCGGGTGCTTGCTGAGCTGCTCGATCTCGGCGCGCGCGGACTCGGTCTCGCCCCGCTGCGCCAGGCCCGGGGTCTCGTTGGGGTGCAGCGCGACCCCGCCGAGCAGCGCCTCGTGCTGCTCGATGACCTCGGCGGTGAACCGGGCGCCGGGCAGGTCGCAGCCGATCTGCACCATCCGCGGCACGCCGACCGCGGTGGCCTGCGCGATCACCTCCGCGGGGTCGGGAGGTGCCGCGCCGTCGCGGCCGATGTCCAGGTGGGTGTGGTTGTCGACGACCGGCAGCGGCAGCGGGTCCGGCGCCGGCGGCCGCGGGCGAGCGGACGTCATACCCCCTCCTTCGTGCTCACTGGCGGCTGCTTTGCTCGCCCAGGGCCGCTCGGGCTCACCGGAGAACCGGCCTGAGCTGAGCAAAGCGGCCCGAGGCGAGCACGGGTCACTCGGCGTCCTCGCGACCGGACTCGGCGGCGTCGGCCTCCTCGGTGAGGCGGGCCAGCTCCTCGTCGACGACGGACGCGTCCAACTTGGTGAAGACCGGCGTCGGCTTGGCGATCGGCGTGCCGACCTTGACCGGACGCGACTCCCAGCGCGGCGTCGAGGAGTACTCGCCGGTGATCACCGGGTAGCCCGGCCCGCCGTCGAGGTCGTCGACCTCCTCGATCCGCGGCATCGGCACGAACTCGCCCTCACCGCCCAGCACGGTGTGCACCCGGTTGGCGCTGTGCGGCAGGAACGGCGCGATCAGCGTGTTGCAGTCGGTCACGACCTGGGCGAGCACGTGCAGCACGGTGCCGAGGCGGGCCCGCTGCTCGGGGGCCTTGAGCGTCCAGGGCGCCTGGTCGGTGACGTACTTGTTCGCCTCGCCGATGACCCGCATCACTTCCCCGATCGCGGCCTTCTGCCGGTGCCGCTCGATCAGGCCGCCGACCGCGCCGAAGGCCTCGCGCACGTCGCGCAGGATCGTCTCGTCCGCGTCGGTGAGCTCGGCGGCCGCCGGGATCTCGCCGAAGTTCTTGTGGATCATCGACGCGGTGCGGTTGACCAGGTTGCCCCAGCCGGCGACCAGCTCGGTGTTGGTCCGGCGCACGAACTCGGCCCAGGTGAAGTCGCTGTCCTGGTTCTCCGGCCCGGCGG
>CAYRLV010000252.1:0-6036 GCA_964425155.1 uncultured Ornithinicoccus sp.
CGTCGTCGCCCGCCGAGTCCCCCGTGGGCTCCCGGTCACGCCCGTGGCCGTCGCTGCCACACTCGTTCCATGGACCGCGAGGAGATCGTGCGGCTGCGGCGGGTGCGTGACCTGCTCGACCGCGAGTACGCCGAACCGCTGGACCTGCGGCGGCTCGCCGGCGAGGCCCACATGTCGGTCGGACACTTCCAGCGGCGGTTCAAGGAGGCGTTCGGCGAGACGCCCTACTCCTGGTTGATGACGCGTCGGATCGAGCGGGCCATGTCCCTGCTGCGCCTGGGCGACCTGAGCGTCACCGAGGTGTGCGTGCGGGTCGGGTGCACGTCGCTGGGCTCGTTCAGCACCCGCTTCACGGAGCTGGTCGGAATGTCCCCGAGCGCCTACAAGTCGGCCGAGCACGTCCACCTGGTCGGTGTCCCCGGCTGCATCTCCAAGCAGGTGACCCGGCCGCGACGCCGATGACCGCCGGCGACCCGCACATTGGTCATTTTCGGAGAAGCGTCGCGGGCCGTCCGTCCGTATCGTCTCAGCCATGAACGCACCGACCACGTCCATCGCCCTCAACAACTGCTTCGTCACCGTCGACGACCCCGATGCCGCCCTCGAGTTCTACCGGGACGTGCTGGGGCTCGCGGTGAAGGTCGACGTGACCAACGGAGACTTCCGGTGGCTCACCCTGACCACGGCCTCGCAGCCCGAGCTCGAGATCACGATCTCGCAGATCGGCTCCGGCTTCCCGATGTCGGATGCCGACAAGAAGGCCCTCGGCGACCTGCTGGCCAAGGGCCTGTTGTCGACGCTCATCTTCCACGTCGACGACGTGGACGATCTGTTCGAGCACGTCCGAGCCTCCGGCGCCGAGGTGCTGCAGGAACCCGCCGACCAGTTCTACGGCGTGCGGGACTGCGCGTTCCGCGACCCGGCCGGCAACATGGTCCGGTTCGCGACCGACAAGCCCGAGGTCGCGGACCTGCCCGGTGCCGGCTACCCCGAGAAGGCCGCCGAGCGGTCGGGTTGAGCGCCCGGGCGGCTCAACCGCGCGCGAGCAGCCGCACCAGCCGGGTGACCTCCTCGGCCATCGCCGCGCGGGCCACGCCCAGGTACTTCCGGGTGTCCACGACATCCGGGTGCTCCGCGAGGTAGTCACGCACCGCCCTCGTGAAGACGTGGTTGAAGTGGGTGGCCACGTTGATCTTGGTCATCCCCGCGTCCACCGCGCGCGCCAGACCGTCGTCGCTCACGCCGGACGACCCGTGCAGCACCAGCGGCACCGGGACCGCGTCGCGCAGCGTCGTGATGAGCTCCTCGTCCAACGCGGCGTCCCGGCTGGTCATCGCGTGCGTGCTGCCCACGGCGACCGCGAGCGCATCGACCCCCGTGTCGGCCACGAATGGCGCGGCCTCCCCCGGGTCGGTCCGCACCCCCGGCGCATGCGCGCCGTCCTTGCCGCCGATCTCGCCCAGCTCGGCCTCGACGAAGACGCCCGCCGCATGGCACCGCCGGGTCACCTCGGCCGTCCGCGCCACGTTGTCGGCGTAGTCCAGCCGTGAGGCGTCGAACATCACCGACGTGAAGCCGAGTTCGACCGCCTCCTCGACCAGCTCGGCCGACTCGGCGTGGTCGAGGTGCAGGCCGACCGGGACGGCCGCCGTCTCGGCCACCGCCCGGGCAGCCAGGGCGAGCGGCCGCAGGGCACCGTGGTAGCGCACGCAGTTCTCACTGATCTGCAGCAGCACCGGGCGGTCTGCGGCGGTCGCGCCGGCGGCAATCGCCTCGGCGTGCTCGAGCTGGATGACGTTGAGGGCGCCGACGCCCTCCCCCGCGGAGCGGGCGGCGGCGAGGATCTCACCGGTCGGGGTCAGGGGCACGAGTCTCCTCCAGGGTGATGCCGGCCGCCAGGCCGGACGCTGCTTCGGGGTCGACGTCTCCGGCCGCCGGGGCCAGCACCGCTGCCGACGACCACGCCACGGCCCGCCGGAGCCGCTGCGGCCAGTCCAGTCCGTCCACCAGGCCGGAGACCAGGCCCGCGACCGCGGCGTCACCAGCACCAGTCGGATTGCCCGCCAGCCGCCGCGCAGGACGCACGGTCCACCTGCCCTCCGGCGTCACGGCCAGCAGACCGTCGGCCCCCAGGGACACGACGACGGTCCCGGCACCCAGCTCGCGCAGCCGCTCGGCGCCACTGACGACATCGTGCTCGCCGAGGGTCTGCACGAGCTCGGCACGGTTCGGCTTCACCACGGCCGGGCCGGGGCCGAGCGCGGCCAGCAAGGCGGGACCCTCGGCGTCCACGATCACCGGGACCCGGCTCGCTGCCGCCCCGTCCAGCAGCTGGGCGTAGGCGTCCACCGGCGCCCCGGGCGGCAGGCTGCCGGTGCACACCATGGCCGTCGCCGCACCCACCAGGTCGTCGACGTGGGCCGTCATCCGCTGCCAGTCGCCGCTGGTGACCGTGGGGCCGGGCTCGTTGAACACGGTGGCGTCGCCGCTGCGCTCGCTCACGACGGTGACGGTGCGCCTCGACTCACCCTCGACCGTGACGAGGCGGTGCTCGATGCCCGCGGCACCCAGGTCCTCCCCGATCCTCTTGCCGGTCACTCCCCCAGCGAATCCGGTTGCCAGCACGTCATATCCAAAGGTATGCAGCACGCGGGCGACGTTGATCCCCTTGCCACCCGCACGCGACCTGACCGCGGTGACGCGGTGGGACGCGCCCTCCTCCAGGACCGGCACGTCATACGTGACGTCGAGGGCGGCGTTGAGGGTGACGGTGAGGATCACCGGCCGGCCTCCAGCAGGTCGAGGGCGAGCAGACCGGCTCCCACGCAGCCGGCACGGTGACCCAGCTCCGCGGTGACCAACCGCGGGGGCGGCGCCTCGCCGAGGCGTCGGGCGAGGTCCAGCCGCAGCGGGTCGAGCAACTGGTCGCCCGCGCGCGACAGCCCGCCGCCGACCACGACGACCGCCGGGTCGACCAGCCGTGCCATGTGGCTGAGTTCCAGGCCGAGCGCCTCGACCGCGTCCTGCCACACCCGCACGGCCGTGGTGTCGCCCGACGCGGCGAGCTCGGCGACCGCCTTGGCCCCGTCGACCCGGTCACCGGTCGCCGCGGCATAGCGGCGTGCGATTGCTCCGGCGGAGGCGATCGCCTCGAGGCAACCGGTGAGGCCGCAGGCACACGGCTCGCCGTGCCCGACGTCGTCGTGCCCGATCTCCCCTGCCCAGCCGCGACCGCCGACCGGTCGACCCCCGAGGACGAGCCCCGCGGCGATCCCCGTGCCGAGCGCGAGGAACGCACTGTCGGCGACGTCCCGCGCCGCGCCCAGGCGAGACTCGGCGAGCGCCCCCGCTCGGACGTCGTGGCCGAAAGCCACAGGCACATCGAGCGATTCGAGAAGGAGCGAGCGAAGTGGCAGATCGCGCCAGCCGAGATTGGCCGACCACACCGCGGTGCCCGTGGCCTCGTCGACGATGCCCGGGACGACGACGCCGACCGCGTCGAGGTCGCGGTGCTCCCGCAGCTCACGGACGGCCTGCCGGACCGCCTCGACCACCTCACGACCGTCCCGGGACCGGCCCGCCGGTGTGGGCGCGGAACCCTGGTGCCGAAGGTCGTGTCCGTCGTCGAGCACTCCGGTCTTGGTCACCGTGCCGCCGACGTCCACGCAGCCGACGACGGGCACGTCAGGCCTCCGGGAGCACGACGGACCGGGTGAGGTGCCGCGGGTGGTCGGGGTCGAGCCCGCGCTGCTCCGCGAGGGCGACCGTGAAGCGCTGCGCGACGACCAGGTGCGCCATCGGGTCGAGGTCACTGGTGACCCACCGGGCCCCGGTGGCCGCGACGTCGTCCGGCAATCCGTCCGGCGCAGGACCGAACGACCAGACGAGGCGACCCGGCTCGGCAATCGCGATCGGGCCGTGCCGGTAGTCCATCGCCGGGTAGGCCTCGGCCCAGAACTGCGCCGCCTCGCGGGCCTTCAGCGCTGCCTCGTGGGCCAGCCCGACGGTCCAGCCGCGGCCCAGGAAGGTCACCTGGGTGCTGTCGGTCAGCGCGTCGAGCGGCTGATCCAGGGCTCGCTCGGCGTCCGTGGCCGCGCTGCCGAGGTCGTCGCCGAGGTGCGCGCGCAGCAGCCCGAGCGCCGTCGTCGCGAAGCGGGTCTGGACGACGGACTGCTCGTCGGCGAAACCCAGGTCGACCACCTCGTCCGCAAGCCCGGACACCTCGGTGTCGACCACCGCGGTCAGCGCGGTGGTCCGGGTGGCTCCCTCGCCGCGGGCCTGCCGCAGGAGATCGAGCACCTCGGTGGTGGTGCCGGACCGGGTGATGGCCACCATGCGGTCGTAGCGCCGGCCGGTGGGCATCTCGGAGGCGGCGAAGGCATCGGTCTCGCCCTGCCCGAGCTGCTCCCGGCGGGCGGCGTAGGCCATGGCCATGAACCACGACGTCCCGCAGCCGACGACCGCGACCCGCTCCCCGGGCTCCGGCAGCGCACCCGCGGCGGAGCGCGCCACCTCGGCCGTGCGTCGCCAGCAGTCCGGCTGGCTGGCGATCTCGGTGCTGACGTGCGACGGCATGACGCTCCTGCGACGGTCGGGTGCTCTGGCGATCCCACCGTAGATGCATTACCGTGACACAGCAACCGTGCAAACGTGCAGAATCTTGCAGACCACCTGGGGGTGAGGATGTCCCGGCACGAGCGGCTCAACCAGATCCTCGAGCTGCTGGCCGACCGGGGGCAGGTCGAGGTCGAGCGACTCGCCGAGACTCTCGAGGTCTCACCGGCCACGGTGCGCCGGGACCTCGACCACCTCGCCGAGCGGCAGCTGGTCACCCGCACCCACGGCGGCGCGGTCCCCGCCGCCACCTCGTTCGACCTGCCGCTGCGCCACGGCAGCACCCGGGCCTCCGCCGCCAAACGCGCGATCGCCCGGGCGGCGGCGGACCTGGTCCGCCGAGGGGACACGGTGGCGCTCAACGGGGGCACGACGACCGCCGAGGTGGCTCGGGCCATCGCCACGCACCCGCAACTGTCCGGCGCGGACGACGAACCCGGCGTCACCGTGGTCACCAATGCGCTCAACATCGCCACCGAGCTCGCCGTCCGGCCGCACGTCAAGATCGTCGTCGTCGGCGGGGTGGCCCGCCCGCAGTCCTACGAGCTCGTCGGCCCGCTCTCCGACGCGGTGCTCGACCAGGTCAACGCCGACCTCGCCTTCCTCGGCGTCGACGGGGTCCACCCGGAGGGCGGGGCCACCTCCCGTGACGAGGGGGAGGCCAGCGTCGGTCGCGCGCTGGCGCGGCGTTCCCGGCGGGTCGTCGTCGCCGCCGACCACGACAAGATCGGCGCGACCACCTTCGCCCAGATCTGCGCCACCGATGCGTTCGGCACGCTGCTGACCGACCGCGACCCCGGCCGAGGCATGTGCGACGCCTTCGGCGCCCACGGCGTCGAGGTCATGGTCGCGGGAACCTGACCGGACCACGGACGACCGAGTTCCCCGGACCACCTCGACGAAAGGCTCCCATGACCGACGCCCGCCTCGGCATCCTCGGCTTCGGGCTCCGCTCGAACCTCGCCTCCGACGCCCATCGTCCCGGCCGGGGATCGGCGGTGGTCGCGGTCTGCGACACGGACGAGCGCGGCCGCGCCGACGCCGCGGCGAAGCTGGGCGGCGGGGTGCTGCTCACCGACGACCTGGACGAGCTGCTCCGGCAGGACCTCGACGGCGTCCTGGTGCTCACGCCCGACGACCTGCACGCCGAGCACGCCGTGCGCACGCTGGAGGCCGGAGTTCCGACCTTCCTCGAGAAGCCGATGGCCATCACCGTCGAGGACTGCGACCGGATCCTGCAGACCGCCCGCCGCACCGGCACGCGCCTCTACGTCGGCCACAACATGCGGCACATGCCGGTCGTCCGCGCCATGCGGGACGCCGTCCGGGCAGGACGGATCGGCGAGGTCACGGCGGTGTGGTGCCGACACTTCGTCGGGCACGGCGGCGACTTCTACTTCAAGGACTGGCACGCCGACCGGC
>CAYRLV010000253.1:0-6029 GCA_964425155.1 uncultured Ornithinicoccus sp.
CGAGGACGAGCCGCGGCGGTCGACCTGCGGCCGGCCGAACCGTCACAGGTGCGCGTTCAGGTACCGCTGCAGCACCCGCACGGTCGCGTGGTTGGCGAGGTGCCGGGCTCCGTTGTGCCGCGCGCCGATCTTGGACTGCAGCGCGCGCATGGTCTTCGGCCCGATGATGCCGTCAGGGTAGGCGCCCACCTTGCGCTGCAGGGCGCGCTTGGTGATCGGCCCGATGATGCCGTCCTGCTTGACCCCGACCCAGCGCTGGATGGCCCGCTTGGTCTTGGGCCCGAGGATGCCGTCGACCACGAGCTTGCGGAACGGTGCCCGCCGGTCGGAGTCGCGTGACGTGCCGCCGGTCGCACCGCCGTTGGCGCGCGTGAGGCCGGCGCGTGCACCACACGTCGGCCAGGCGCCGGGCCCCTGCCGCGCCAGCACCTTGCGGGCGATGGCGATCTGCTCGCCCTTGCTGGCGAGGTCGGCGCGGGAGGCGTAGGCGCCGCCGCCGAAGGCGCGCCAGGTGTTGTAGGAGAACTGCAGTCCGCCGTAGTAGCCGTTACCGGTGTTGATGTGCCAGCGTCCGCCGCTCTCGCAGGCGGCGACGCGGTCCCAGACGCTGCCCGACGCGTGGGCCGCCGGGGCGCCGAGGCCGACGCTGGCCGCGGCGGTGGCCGCTCCGGCGAGGACGACGCCGAGCAGACGACCGCGACGGGTGCCTCGGGTGCTCGTCGAAGGGGTGGACGATCGCATCAGCAAGGGTTCCTTCCTTCGGCGCCGGCGGGGTCAGCTGTCGGGTTCGGACGGAAGGCGCCCGGCCGGCATGCCGGCTTCACCCCGAGGCACGCCGCGAAGCGGTGCCAGTGGTGGGTCCCCCACCCTCGTCAGCGTCCGGAGTGCTCCGGTGCAGGCGACCGCCGACGAGGTTGAGCGCTGCGGCCGCACACGCGTGTGTGGGTCGATATGGAGTTGGCTCCAGCACCTGCATCCCGGCCCCGTCCGGGTCGCCCGCCCTTCGTGAGGTCCATCCACGAGGCCGTGCGACGCCGCACATTACGGGAAGGTCACGGCGATTGACAAGCCCCTCCATTACCGCACGGCACTCGCATCTCGTTGGCGACACGCCGTAACACCCACCACATGTGCCCCATGATTCCCATCACCACCCCAGTCCTTGTGGCGGATGGTTGTGCCATTCGAGGCGGAAAATCGGCACCCATCACCACAACGATTCGCCACGAGGAGTGCCTGTATGGCGGGTGTCACCGGCCCGCGCGAGCGTCACCCCTCGACCTGACCCCGGAGGCGCTCGGGCATGACAAGGGCCCCGCGGCAGTGCCGCGGGGCCCTCGTGGTGTCAGTCACCCGGCCCGTCCTCGAGATGTCCGCAGATCGCGGGTCTCGAGGTCCTCACGCCGGATGGGTCCGGGTGAAGCACCGGGCGGAGATCACTTCGGGAGGTTGATCTCCTGGCCGACGAAGATCAGGTTCGGGTCGTCGATCTCACCCTTGTTGACCGCGAAGATGGCCTTCCAGCCGCCCTTCACGTCGTACTTGTCAGCCAGCTCGCCGAGGGTGTCGCCCTTGCGGACCGTGATCTGCTTCAGGCCCTCGGTGTTCACCTTGGGGGCCGGGGCAGCCTCCGGCTGCGGCGCCGGCTGCGGCGCGGCAGCGCGGGTCACCGAGACGGACACGTAGCCCTCGTCGGTCTTGATCCAGTAGCCGTTGGACACACCGCTCACGGTGGTGCCCGCCTCGGCGAAGCCGACGACGCGGTAGCCGGTGCTGGGGCCGGAGCGGATGTTGGCGCCGGCGGAGACGCGGCTCACCTGCTCGGTGCCGTGGAAGGCCTCCAGCGGCGAGGTGTAGCTGCTCGACGAGGAGGAGCTGCTGCTGGAGGACGAGGAGCTGCTGCTCGAGCTCGTCGAGGGCGCCTGGCGGCTGTAGCTGCGCGACGGGGCGGAGTAGTCGGAGGTCGTGCCGCCGGCACCGCGGGCGCCGCAGACCGGCCAGGCACCGATGCCCTGGCCGTCCAGGACGTTCTCGGCCACGCGGATCTGCTCGGCGCGGCTCGCGTTCGCCGGGTTGCCCGAACCGCCGTAGGCCTGCCAGGTGGACAGGGTGAACTGCAGACCACCGTAGAAGCCGTTGCCGGTGTTGATGTGCCAGTTGCCGCCGCTCTCGCAGGCGGCCACGGCGTCCCAGTCGACCGCGTGAGCGGCACCGGCGCCGAAGCCCATGCCGGCAACGGTGGTGGCGGCGCCGACGAGGGCGACGCCCGCGAGACGACGAGTGGTGGCGCCGCTCTTGGGCGCAGCGTGCTTGGGGGTGTAGCGCATGAGGGGGAGTTATTCCTTCCTGACGGGCGCCGGTGAGGTGAGCTGTCGGGTTCGGACTGTCAGGTGCCCGGCCGGCGATGCCGGCTTCACCCCGAGGCGCAGCACAAGACTGCGCCGATGGTGGGTCCCCCACCCTCGTCAGTGCCCGGACGTCCCGGTTCGTGCCCGCTGACGAGGTTTGGCGCTGCGGGCACACACAATTGGCGTGAGTTTTGGTCGGTATGGAGTTGAACTGCTGAACTGCTCCGGCCCCGACCGGAACGCCCTGAACATCGCCGGGCGTGACCGAAACGTTACGTGAAGATGGCCAGATCGCCAAACGTGGGGTGCGGCTCAGCGGCGTCGGGCGCGTCGCCGCCGCACGATCCGGCGGTCAAATGGGGCGGCAATCACATCTCCGAAGACCAGGCCGGCCGCGATCGCCAGGGCCGTCGCGGACGCCCCGAGCAAGGTCGTGACCCCCGTCGCCGCGAGCACGTCGCCCTGGCCCACGACCGAGCCGGACACCAGTTCGTACATGCCCCGGAAGATGCTCAACCCGGGCAGCAGCGGGGAGATCGCCGGGATCACCAGCACGAGTGCCGGCGCCCCGAGCCGGAGGGCCAGCAGCCGACCGACGAAGCCCATGGCGGCGCAGGCGATGGCCAGCCCGGTCATCGTGCCCAGCCCGCCCGCGTCGTGGATCAGGTCGGCGACCAGCAGGCTGCTGCCGCCGAGAACGGCCGTGGGCAGCACCAGCCGCCGCCGGGTGCGCATGCTGACCGCCGACGCGGCGGCACCGATCCCCCCGGCCACCAACCGGATCCCGAGGCCGGCCTCGTGGTCGACGAAGTTCAGCTTGGTGGGCGCGACCAGCCCGAGGTCGAGCGCCTGGTCGACCCGCAGGGTCAACGACAGGCCCGCCGCGACCCCCACGATGATGCCGGCCCCGGTGAGCCCGACCCCGAACAACCGGCCCGCCCCGGTCACGGGATAGCCGGTCACGGCGTCCTCGACCGCGGACGCCATCGCGCGACCGGGCAGCAGCACGACGATGCCGCCGGCCACGCTGTAGGCGAAGTCCTCGGTGGTCATCGTGTAGGCCCCCGTGGTCCCCAGCGCGAACGCACCCCACACGAAGACCGTGGCGATGGCACCGCCGGCAGCGGAGACGTAGAACGCCGGCAGGTCGTGCCGGGCCAGGACGATGCCCACCCGGTCGACCAGGATGCTCGAGACGAGCGCCACGAGGATCGCCGGCGGGTGGGCACCCAGCAGGGTGGCGACCGCGCCGGCCAGCACGCCATACGCCAGGGAGACGGTCCACCGCGGCCAGAACCGCGGCGCCCGCCGGATCCGTCGCAGCTCCTGCCTCGCCTCGGCCCGGTCGTAGCCGCCGGCCACGAGCTTCTCGACGAACTCGTGCACCGCCACCAAGCGGGCCAGATCCCGGGTCGAGGACCGCACCACCCGCAACACGGTGATCGGGCTCCCGGTCGCCGACGGGCTCTGCACCAGCAGCGACTGATTGGTGATGTCGATCTCGAGCCGCTCGATCCCACCGGCCGCCGCGACCGCCGCCACACTCGACTCCACATCCCGGGTCCCGGCGCCGCAACGCAGCATCAGCTCGCCCACCCGGACGGCCAGGTCGAGGGAGTCCTGGGCCTCCTTCTCGGCCTCCATCGCCATCCGACGCGGGTCGCGGTATGGGGTGCGCTTCAGCGAGTCGACCAGCGGCACCGGCTCGGTGGGCTGCTCCGCCCGGAACAGCCGCGCGCGGGTGCGGGCGGACAACAGGTGGCGCTCAGCTCGGTCGGGCCTCGCCCCGCGCGCCGCCCCGGCGGCTCCGGTGCCGGTCGGGCCTCCGGCGGTCTGCTCCGGCCGTGCACCTCGTGCCGGATCGGGCTGTTCGCCAGGGCCGTCGGTCACGAGGTGAACGGCCCCCAGTCGAGCCAGGAGCTGAACGGCGACTGCTGCCCGCTGAGCGGCCACCAGTCGAGGATGCCGCCGCGCTGCCAGGCCCACAGCGCGAGTGCCGCCGCGCCGATCGTGAGCACACCGGCCACCACCACGGACACCGTGCCGCTCGGCACGGCCCCACGGACGATGCTGCGCGAGCCCCGTCGCAGCGAGGCGCCACCCGGGCCCCACCACATCATCAACAGCCCCAGCAGGAAGCCTGCGGCGAGCGGCAGGGCACGCTCGGGCTCGGGGTCGCCCCCGCGCGCCACGGCGAGCCCGAGCGAGGCGCTCAGCACCGTCGCCACCGCGACGAAGGCGGGGAGCAGCAGGCCGAGCACGGTCGACAGGGCGGCCCACAGCAGGTGCCAGGGGCCGGACGCGACGGCCAGCGGCACGTCGCTGCGCCGGGGCCCTGCCTCGTGCCGGCGCAGCACCAGCGCCGTCATCGACTTGTCGGTGAACCGGGCCACGAGCGACCACAGCACCACCACGCCCGCAGCCACCACCGGCAGCACCGCGCCGAGGGCGACCAGCAGGGCCAGCGCGGCCGCCAGGGTGCCGGTGCGCATCGGCTGCCCGATCCGCGGATCGGTCCGGGCCGGCGACAGGTCCCAGGCCTCCGGTCCGGCGGGGCCCCAGCCCGCCCCCGACCCGTCGTCCCACGCCTGCGGCGGGTAGGGCTGGGCACCGGGGGGCGGTCCCTCATACGGACCTCCGTAGGACCCGGGAAGGGGCTGCTCGACGAGCGTGTCGTCCCTGGTCGGCTCCCGGGGCACCCACTCGGGGTGGGTCGGCAGCACCATCGTCGCGGGCGCCCCGTCGGCGTAGCGCTCGATCGCTGCCATGACCTCGTCGGCGGTGGGCCGCTCGGACGGTTCGGGCGACAGCGCCGCGTCGAGCAGGGGCGCCAGCCGCGGATCGACCCGGGAGAGGTCCGCCTGGCCACGGCCCACGCGGTCGAGCACGGCCGGCATCGGGCCACGCCCGAACGGCGCCTCGCCGGAGGTGGCGAAGGCGAGCGTGGCGGCCCACCCCCACCAGTCGGTCGCCTCGGTGACCGAGCCGCCCTCGACCACCTCGGGCGAGAGGTAGCCGGGAGTGCCCATCACGAGACCGGTGCTGGTCAGCCGCACGTCGTCGGCGACGTGGGCGATCCCGAAGTCGATCACCACCGGCTCGCCGTCGACCATGAGCACGTTGCCGGGCTTGAGGTCGCGGTGGACGACGCCGGCCGCGTGGATCGCGCGCAGGGCGGACAGCAGGCCGCGGGCCAGCTTGAGCAGGGCCTCGCCCTGCAGCGGCCCCTCCTGCGCCACGACCTCGTCCAGCGGCGGCCCGGGGACGTATTCGGTGACGACGTACGGCCGCGGGCCGTCGACGTCGGCGTCCAGCACCGCCGCCACCCGCGGGTCACGGACCCGCGACAGCGTCTCGACCTCGCGCGCGAGCCGGCGCCGGGCCTGCTCGTCGTGCGCGATGTGCGGGCGCAGCACCTTGATCGCCACGGCCCGTCCGGAGGGGTCGAGGGCGAGGTGCACCACGCCCATCCCGCCCTCGCCGAGCCGTTGGAGCAGCCGGTACTCGCCCAGCCGCTCGTAGTCGGTGGGGTCGGTCATCGGCTCGCTCTCGGGCGTGGCCCCCGTGGTCATGGAGTCAACGGTATGCCGTGTGGCTGGCAAAAGCCTCCCGACCTGCCGGTGCCACGCCCCACGGCGGTCGTGCGGGCCTCCGGTCGCGGTCGACGAGCCGCAGCGACGA
>CAYRLV010000254.1:0-5983 GCA_964425155.1 uncultured Ornithinicoccus sp.
CCCTCGTCGCCGATCCACTCCCACATGGGCGCCGTCCCGCCGATGCGAGCACCATCGATGAGCGTGTCCTGGTCCAGGCCCTTGGCCGCGAAGCACAACGGGCACACCAGATAGGTCCCGCCCGCGGCGACGTAGCGCTTCAACAGCTCGGTGAGGGGCGGGCAACCGTCACACGCGACTGCCGTGGCGACTCCCTCGGTCGCCAGCCGCACCGCCTCCTTGGTCAGGAACATCAAGGTGGGGCGATCCGCCTCGGCCGCACCCACCGCGACGAGGAAGGCCACCGTGACCTTCTCCGGGTCCTCCAGACCCGTGCACAGACTGACTACCGACTTGTTCGACATCACGCGCTCCTTCCTGCTCGGCCCCGAGGGGAGGACGCGCTTGACGCTAGGGAGTCGGGACGCCGGTCACATGGGGCGTTCGCCCCATCTTTGGCCACTCACTCGCTCAGCAGCCCGTGCCGGGTCGCGTAGAGGCTGGCCAGGGCCCGGTTGGAGACGCCGATCTTGGCGTAGATGTGCTCGATGTGGTTGCCTGCGGTCTTGCGGGAGATCACCAGCTCCTCGGCGATCTCCCGATTGGACAGGCCCCGCGACAGCAACCTCAGCACCTGCACCTCACGCGCGGTGAGGCCGGCCGGCCATTCCCGGCGGTCGCCGCGGTGGTGGCCCGCCGCGCGGAGGACCGCGTCCACGGCGCCGCCGTCGAGTCGTCCGGCCCGCACCATGCTCCGCAGCATCGAGGCCGCGACCTGCGGGGTGCGCTCGGCCCGGTGCGGCCGACGCTCCAGTGCGGTCCGGTAGCAGTCGGCGGCGGCCAGGACCCGGCCCGCGGGGGTCAGCTCGGCACCGGAGAGTCCGCGAGGGTAGCCGGATCCGTCCAACCGTTCGTGGTGTTGGACCGCGATCTGGCCCAACACACACAGGTCCGGCGACTTGGACAGCATCCGCTCGGTCAGGTAGGGGTGCAGGCGGACCCGCTCGAACTCGGCCACGGTGAGCTCGCCGCGCTTGTCCCAGATCGTGTTGGGGACCCCGAGTCGGCCCAGGTCGTGGACCAGCCCGGCACGGCGGACGGTCTGGCTCTCCGCCGCCGTGAGTCCCTGGTGGCGAGCGGCGGCCTCGGCCAGGTCCGCCACCGCGCGGGAATGGCCGATCGTGTACGGCGACTTGAGGTCGACGAAGTCGGCGATCGCCTCCAGGGCGGCCACGAGCTGCTGGTCGGTGAGCCGGAGCCCAGCCACCGGCTCGGCAGCCAGCACCCGGTCCCAGGTGGTGGACTCGCCGAGACCCGCGAGGACCGCGTGCGCCTCCTCGCAGAACAGCTCCGCGACCTCGGGGGCGAACTGGGTGCCGCTGCGCTGTCGCGCCACCTCGATGGCCGCGACCGGACCGCCCGCGCGGTGGAACACCTCCACGACGTCGGCGAGGTTCACCAGCTGCGACGTGGCGAGGATGTCGGGGCCGGCGAGGCCCTTCGGCAGGCCCTTCCCGTCCCAGCGCTCGAAGGTCTGCTCGACACTGTCGCGGATCGCGGCGTCGAGACCGAGCCGTGCGGCCAGGTCGTCCGCGGCGCGCCAGTGGTTGCTGATCATGTCCTGCGCGGCGCGGCGGCCGTCACCACGGGCGAAGGCGACACCGAGACCGGCGCGGTGGCGCAGCGGCCGCCCCCACCCGAGATGACGGGCGAGGAAGACGCCCTGGGCGACCGAGCCGCCGAAGTCCACCCGGCGGAAGTCGCTCTTGAGCGCCAGGTCGTCGCCGAACCACTTGGCCTGCTCGTAGGCGTCCACGTGGCAGCCCACCCAGGCGAGCATGGAGGAGTAGTAGACGACCCGTCGCCCCGACTCGTCGAGTCCCAGCCGCTCGGCCAGCCGCAGGGCGATCAGGCACTGCCGCAGGACGTGCTCCAGCGGTTGCCCCATGCCCAGGTCCGTGCCCAGCGACAGGGCACCGAGCAACTCGGCCAGCCGGACACCTTCGCGGACCGCTGGGGTCGTCACCTTCGCAGACTAGCCGGTGGGGGTGCCGCCCTCGCCTCGCCGACGCAGGTAGCGCTCGAACTCCTTGGCGATCGCGTCACCCGTCGCCTCGGGCAGGTCGGCGGTGTCCTGCGCCTCCTCCAGGCTGTGTACGTACTCGGCGACCTCGTCGTCCGACTCGGCCAGCTCGTCGACCCCGTGCTCCCAGGCCCGGGACTGTTCGTCCAGGTCGCCGTGCGGGACGAGGACGCCGAGGATGTCTTCGAGACGGGAGACCAGCCCGAGGGTCGCTTTGGGGGACGGCACACCGCCCGCGTAGTGCGGGACGGCGGCCCAGCACGACAAGGAGGGCAGGTCGGCCTGTCGGGCCGCGTCGGCGAGCACGCCGATGATGCCGGTCGGGCCCTCGTAGGTGCTCGGTTCGAGGCCGAAGCGATGCCGCACGGCGGGGTCGTCCGAGGTCGCCGTCACGGGGATGGGGCGGGTGTGCGGCACGTCGGCGAGCAGGCCTCCGAGCGTGACCAGCAGGCTGACCTTCGACCCGACCGCGTAGTCGAGCAGCTCGGTGGCGAAGGACCGCCACCGGGTCGACGGTTCGATTCCCTGCACGAGCAGGACGTCGCGGTCCAACGGTGTGGAGCCGGCCCGCAGGATGCGGGTGGTCGGCCACTCCACCCGGCGCTGCCCTCCCTCGGTCAGCACCCTCGGGCGGTTGACCTGGAAGTCGTAGTAGTCCTCCGGATCAATCGCGGCGACCGGTGTCGCCCGCCAGACGTCGACCAGGTGCTCGATCACCGAGGTGGCCGTCTCGCCCGCGTCGTTCCAGCCCTCGAAGGCCGCGATCATGATCGGGTCGTGCAACGTCGGCACGTCCTCGAGCTCGATCACCAGGTGCCTCCTTCGACACGACCACGTGTCCTGAACGGTCCCGTACGCCGGGTGCGACGGGCTACCCGACCAGCCTACGGAACGGGGGGCCGTTGCGTGCGGACACGCCGATAGACTCGCCGCGTTGCCGACAGACAGGGTCCATGACATTGAGCAGCCGCTCCGACCTCTTCCGCCAGATCATGTCCGAACGTGTCCTCGTCTCCGACGGGGCGATGGGCACGATGTTGCAGGACGCCGGCCCCGCCCTCGACGACTTCGAGGGCCACGAGGGCTGCAACGAGATCCTCAACGTGACGCGCCCGGACATCGTCAGGGACATCCACCACGCCTACCTCGAGGTGGGGTGCGACGCCGTCGGCACCAACACCTTCGGGGCCAACCTGGCCAACCTGGGCGAGTACGGCATCGCGGATCGGATCCACGAGCTGGCCGAGGCCGGCGCCCGGCTCGCGGCCGAGGCCGCCCGGGAGTGGTCGACCGAGGAGCATCCACGGTTCGTGCTGGGCTCCATGGGACCGGGCACCAAGCTGCCGTCGCTGGGTCACGTGCCGTTCGCGGACCTGCGTGACGCCTATCGGGAGCAGGCGCGCGGCCTGATCGACGGCGGGGTCGACGCCCTGCTGATCGAGACCAGCCAGGACCTGCTGCAGGCGAAGGCCGCGGTCATCGGCTCCAAGCGCGCGCTGGCTGCGGCGGGGGAGGACCTGCCGGTCTTCGTGCAGGTCACCGTGGAGACGACCGGCACCATGCTGATGGGCACCGAGATCGCGGCCGCGCTCACGGCCCTCGAACCGCTGGGCATCGACGGGATCGGCCTCAACTGCGCCACTGGACCGACCGAGATGAGTGAGCACCTGCGGCACTTGTCCAGGCACGCTCGGATCCCGGTCACCTGCATGCCGAACGCCGGTCTGCCCCAGCTGACCAGGGACGGCGCCGCCTACCCGCTCACTCCCGAGGAGCTCGCTGCGGCGCACGAGCAGTTCACCTCGGAGTTCGGGCTGTCGCTGGTCGGCGGCTGCTGCGGCACGACACCGGAGCACCTGCGGCAGGTCGTCGAGGCGGTCGGCGGCAAGCCGATCACCCCGCGGCGGCCGCGGCACGAGGCGGGTGTCGCATCGCTCTACCAGCACGTCCCGTTCCGGCAGGACGCGTCCTTCCTGTCCATCGGTGAGCGCACGAACGCCAACGGTTCCAAGGCGTTCCGCGAGGCCATGCTGGACGGCCAGTGGGACCGCTGCATCGACATCGCGCGCGACCAGACGCGCGACGGGGCACACCTGTTGGACGTGTGCGTCGACTACGTCGGCCGTGACGGCGTCGACGACATGAAGGAGCTGGCCGGTCGGCTGGCCACGGCCAGCACGTTGCCTCTCGTGCTGGACTCCACCGAACCGGCGGTCATCGAGGCCGGACTGGAACTGCTCGGTGGTCGCGCGATCGTCAACTCGGTCAACTTCGAGGACGGCGACGGCCCGGGCTCCCGCTTCGCCCGGGTGATGCCGGTCGTCAAGGAGCACGGGGCCGCGGTGGTGGCGCTGACCATCGACGAGGAGGGGCAGGCCCGCACCACGGCGCACAAGGTCGCGGTCGCGACCCGGCTGATCGAGGACCTGACGACCACGTGGGGCCAGTCGGTCGAGGACATCGTCGTCGACTGCCTCACCTTCCCGATCGCGACCGGTCAGGAGGAGACCCGTCGGGACGCGATCGAGACGATCGAGGCGATCCGGGAGCTCAAGCGTCGCTACCCCGAGGTGCAGACCACGTTGGGTGTCTCCAACGTGTCCTTCGGCCTGTCGCCGGCGGCCCGTGTCGTGCTCAACTCGGTGTTCCTGCACGAGTGCGTCAAGGCCGGCCTCGACTCGGCCATCGTGCACGCGGCCAAGATCATCCCGATCGCCAGGATCCCGGAGGACCAGCGCGACGGCGCGCTCGACCTGGTCTACGACCGGCGACAGTGGGCCGGGGAACCGGGTGCGAGCGAGCTGACCCACGACCCGCTGGCGCGCTACCTCGAGCTGTTCGAGGGCGTGGACTCCGCGTCGCTCAAGGCCTCCCGTGCCGACGAACTGGCTGCCCTGCCGCTCGACGAGCGCCTCGCCCGCCGGATCGTCGACGGCGAGGCGAACGGCCTCGAGGAGGACCTCACGAGCGCGCTCGACAAGGGGCGCCCGGCGCTCGACATCATCAACGACAACCTCCTCGCCGGCATGAAGACGGTGGGGGAGCTGTTCGGTCGTGGCGAGATGCAGCTGCCCTTCGTCCTGCAGTCCGCCCAGGTGATGAAGCAGGCGGTGGCCTTCCTCGAGCCGCACATCGAGGGAGCCGAGGACGGCAACCGCGAGACCAAGGGCAGGATCCTGCTGGCCACGGTCAAGGGCGACGTCCACGACATCGGCAAGAACCTCGTCGACATCATCCTGTCCAACAACGGCTACGACGTGGTCAACATCGGGATCAAGCAACCGATCAACGAGATCGTCCGCGCCGCCGAGGAGCACGAGGTCGACGCCATCGGGATGAGCGGCCTGCTGGTGAAGTCGACTGTCGTGATGAAGGAGAACCTCGAGGAGCTGAACTCCCGTGGCTACGCAGCGCGTTGGCCGATCCTGCTCGGTGGTGCCGCCCTGACCCGGGCCTACGTCGAGAACGACCTCGCCGAGCTCTACGAGGGCGAGGTCCGCTACGCCAGGGACGCCTTCGAGGGTCTGCGGCTGATGGATGCCGTCGCCAAGGCGCGGACGAGTCCCGGCCTAACCCCCTCCGACACGCTCCCCGAGCTGCGCAAACGGCGAGTCCGCAAGGGGCACACCGAGATCGACGACGCCGCGCTGTCTGACACGACTCGCTCCGACGTGGCCACGGACAACACCATCCCCACCCCGCCCTTCTGGGGCAGCAGGGTGGTCAAGGGCGTCGCCCAGGCCGACTTCGCGGCCTACCTCGACGAACGCGCGACCTTCCTGGGGCAATGGGGACTGCGCGGCAGCCGCGGTGACGGCCCCTCATACGAGGAGCTGGTGGAGACCGACGGCCGGCCACGGCTGCGGATGTGGCTGGACCGGATCAAGACCGAGAGCCTGCTCGAGGCGGCGGTGGTCTACG
>CAYRLV010000255.1:0-5964 GCA_964425155.1 uncultured Ornithinicoccus sp.
AGTACCTCTACAAGGACGGCGACGACTTCGTCTTCATGGACGGCAAGACCTACGACCAGATCACCGTGTCGGGTGACCTGGTGGGCGACGCCGCGAACTTCATGCTGGAGAACCAGAACGCGATCGTCGCCACGCACGAGGGCAACCCGCTGTATGTCGAGCTCCCCGCCTCCGTGGTGCTCCAGATCACCTACACCGAACCGGGTGTCCAGGGCGACCGGTCGACCGGCGGGAGCAAGCCGGCCACGCTCGAGACCGGCGCACAGATCCAGGTCCCGCTGTTCCTCGAGCAGGGCACCAAGGTCAAGGTCGACACCCGCGACGGTTCCTACTTGGGGCGCGTCAACGAGTGAGCGCTCGATCCAAGGCGCGCAAACGCGCGCTGGACCTCCTCTACGAGGCCGAGCAGCGCGGGCTGAACGCCGAGACGCTGCTGGGGCAGCGCCTTGCCGAGCCCGCGGCGCAGACCCCGCTCCCGGAGTACACCGTGGAGCTCGTGCAGGGCGTGGTGCGCAAGTGGACGGCGATCAACGAGCTGCTCACCACCTACAGTCAGGGCTGGACCATCGAGCGGATGCCCGCGGTGGACCGGGCCGTGCTGCGGATGGGTGCCTTCGAGGTGGTCTACGTGGACGAGGTGCCGGACGGCGTGGCGATCGCCGAGGCGGTCGAGCTGGCGAGGACGCTGTCCACCGACGAGTCGCCGGGCTTCGTCAACGGACTGTTGGCCCGGCTCTCGGAGGTCAAGCCCACGTTGGTCTGACGACGAGAGAGCACGGTCGGACCTGGCGGAGGAGATCGGCCCCTGGCCCCTGCCGTCAGGGGCGTTGCGCCGTGAGCACCACGGCCGGGCCGATCTGCTCACCTGCGGGCAGCCGTAGTTCGGCCACGGGCCGCATCCCCGCCTGCTCGACGAGCGCCACGAGCTGCTCGGGCCGCCACCGGTGCGTGGTCCATCGCACCGGGACACCGCCGTAGGCCTCGGTCCGGTCGAGGTCGCCGTCGCCGACGTGGGTCGCGATGACGAGCTGGCCACCCGGCACGAGTGCGCGGGCGAACGCGGCGAGCACGTGCGGCAGGACGTCGCGGGGGAGGTTGAACAACGACCACCACCCGAGCACGCCACCGAGCGAGGACTCGGCCAGCTCGAGCTCGGTCGCCGAGGCCACGTCGAACCGGCACCCCGGGTGCAGCCGGCGCGCGTGCTCGATCATGCGCGGTGACAGGTCCACACCGGAGACGTCGACGCCGCGCTCGGCCAGGTAGGCCGTCACGGTGCCCGGGCCGCAGCCGACGTCGAGCACCGGGCCGAGGCCGTGCACCGCGTCGGCGAACACGTCGATGACGGCTCGCAGCCACGGCTGCACGCGGAGGTCGCCCAGGTCGGTCGTGGCCACCAGCTCCACGTAGTTGTCGGCCACGCGGTCGTAGGAGGCGCGCACGACCTCGAGGTCGGCAGGCCGAGGCACGGGAGGCGGGTTCACGCGCCGGACGCTACGCGACGAGGCCGACACCGTCGGGGGACGTGTGGTGCGACACGGGGCCGGGCTGGCCGGACGAGGGCGACGATCGCGTCCGGACGGTGAGCCGCTGCCGGGCCGCGGCGACGAGCCGGGTAGGATCCTGCTGACCGACATCCTTTAACGACCTGTCCCGTGAGGCAGGGAAGGAGGTCCCGGCGCCGTGTCGCGTCCTGACTTCGTGGAACCCGCATCAGCACCAGCCACCGACCCCGCCAGCCGCGTCGTGCTCAGCGCCGGGGACATCTCCCGGGCCCTGCGCCGCATCGCGCACGAGATCCTCGAACGCAACAAGGGGCCGGACGACCTCGTGCTCCTGGGGATCCCGACCCGGGGCGTCCCCCTCGCCCGGCGGCTGGGCGCGATCGTGAGCGAGGTCGAGGAGCGTGACATCCCGGTCGGCTCGCTCGACGTCACCATGTATCGCGACGACCTGCGCCGGCAGCCGGTGCGCGCGATGGAGCACACCGACGTGCCCGCTGGGGGCGTCGACGGCCGCATCGTCGTGCTGGTCGACGACGTGCTCTTCTCCGGCCGCACCATCCGCGCCGCCATGGACGCGCTCGGCGACCTCGGCCGGCCCGCCGCGGTCCGGCTCGCCGTGCTGGTGGACCGCGGGCACCGGGAGCTGCCGATCCGCGCCGACCACGTCGGCAAGAACCTCCCCACCTCACGCGCCGAACGTGTCCGCGTCCTGGTCGCCGAGCACGACGGCGTCGACGAGGTGCGGATCCTCGCCTCGACACGAGGTGACCGGTGATGCGGCACCTGCTGTCGATGCGCGACCTCGACCGCGACGAGATCCTGGCCATCCTCGACACCGCCACGTCCATGCACGACGTCCAGCACCGCGAGGTCAAGAAACTGCCGACCCTGCGCGGTCGCACCGTCGTCAACCTGTTCTTCGAGGACTCCACCCGCACCCGGTCGTCGTTCGAGATCGCCGGCAAGTGGCTGTCCGCCGACGTCATCAACATCTCGGCCAAGGGCTCGTCGGTGAGCAAGGGCGAGTCGCTGCGGGACACCGTCCTCACCGTCGCCGCCATGGGCGTCGACGGCCTGGTGATCCGGCACATGGCCAGTGGTGCACCGTTGCAGGTCTCCCAGTGGGTCGACGCGGTGGTCGTCAACGCCGGTGACGGCACCCACGAGCACCCGACCCAGGCGCTGCTCGACGCCTATACGATGCGCCAGCGCCTCGGCGACCTCGACGGGCGGCACGTCGCGATCATCGGCGACCTCACCCACTCCCGGGTGCTGCGCAGCAACCTGATCTGTCTGCGCACCTTGGGGGCCCGGGTCACCGTGGTGGCGCCGCCGACGCTGATGCCGAGCGGCATCGAGAGCTGGGCGGACCGCGACGGGTTCGAGACGTCATACGAGCTGGACGCGGTCCTGCCCACGGTGGACGCGGCGATGATGCTGCGGGTGCAGCGGGAGCGGATGACCGGCGGGTTCTTCCCGACGCCGAGGGAATACACCGTCGGCTACGGCCTCACCCGCGAGCGGCTCGCGCGGCTGCCCGAGCACGCCGTGATCGCCCACCCCGGGCCGATGAACCGTGGTCTCGAGATCGCTGCCGACGCCGCGGACGCCGCCCGGTCCCTGATCCTCGACCAGGTCTCCGCCGGGGTCGCGGTGCGGATGGCGGTGCTCTACCACCTGCTGGCCGGGGAGTCGGCGGGGAGTGAGGACCGCAGCGCGGCGAGGATCGGTGCGGCCGCGGAGGCGAACTCCTCGAAGTCGGCCGAGTCTCCTTCGCCTGCCACCGAACCGGAGCTCGTGGAAGGGAGGACGGTATGACGTTGCTCATCCAGGGCGCGGACCTCGCCGGCGCCGGACGCCAGGACCTGCTCGTGCGCGACGGCATGATCGTCGAGGTCGGCTCGATCCGCTCGGCCGACGGCGCCGAGGTCATCGACGCCGACGGGCTGGTGGCCCTGCCCGGGTTGGTCGACCTGCACACGCACCTGCGCGAACCGGGCCGCGAGGACGCCGAGACGATCCGCAGCGGGGCGGAGGCCGCGGCGGTCGGCGGCTACACCGCGGTGCTCGCGATGGCCAACACCACCCCGGTCACCGACACCGGTGAGGCCGCCGAGCGGATCCTCGACCTCGGCCGCGACGTCGGCCTGGTCGACGTGCAGCCGGTCGGCGCGGTCACCAAGGGCCTGGCCGGCGAGGAGCTCGCCGAGCTCGGTCTGATGGGGCGCTCGCGGGCGCAGGTGCGCGTCTTCTCCGACGACGGCCGGTGCGTGCACGACTCCCGGGTGATGCGGCGCGCCCTGGAGTACGTCAAGGCGTTCGGCGGGGTCGTGTCCCAGCACGCGCAGGACCCGCTGCTCGCGCCCGGCGCGGCCTGCTGCCACGAGGGTGAGCTGTCCGGGCGGCTCGGGCTGCCGGGCTGGCCCGGCGTCGCCGAGGAGAGCATCGTCGCCCGCGACGTCATGCTCGCCCGGCACACCGGCTCGCGGGTGCACGTCGCGCACGTGTCCACCGCCGGCACCGTCGAGGTGGTGCGCTGGGCCAAGGAGCGCGGCATCGCGGTGACCGCCGAGGTCACGCCGCACCACCTGGCCCTCACCACCGACCTGCTCGAGGGCTACGACCCGGTCTACAAGGTCAACCCGCCGCTGCGTCCGAGCGAGGACGTGCAGGCGCTGCGGGAGGCGCTCGCGGACGGCACCATCGACGCGGTCGCCACCGACCACGCGCCGCACGCCCGGCACGACAAGGAGCACGCGTTCGCCGACGCCGCCTTCGGCATGCTCGGGCTGGAGACCGCGCTGTCCGTCGTGAGCGAGGTGATGGTGCGCAGCGGCCTGATGGACTGGGCCGCGGTCGCCCGGGCGATGTCGACGCGTCCCGCGCGGATCGCCGGGCTGAACGGGCACGGGCGCCCGCTCGAGGAGGGGGAGCCGGCCACCCTGACGCTGGTCGACCCCGAGCAGCGGATCACCGTCGACGCCGCGACGTCCCGCTCGCTCTCGCGCAACAACCCCTGGCACGGGCGGACGTTCACCGGAGCGGTCCACACCACCCTGTTGCGTGGTCACCGCACCGTGTCGAAGGGAACGCTCACGTGAATCGGCTCGAATCGGTCCTGCTCCTCCTGCTGATCCTCGCCGTGATCTACGCAGTGATGTATGCCGGGTGGTGGCGACGCACGAAGCGTCACCCCGGTGCGGCGGTCGCCACCGGGTCCGGCGCCTCGGTGGGCGAGGGAGCCGTCGCCTCGCGCGGCACCTACATCAGCACCACCACCGACCGGTCCCGCTTCGACCGGGTCGCCACCGGCGGCTTCACCGGCCTGGGCGTGCGCTCCGCGGCGACGATGATCGTGGACGACGCCGCCGTCTGGTTCCAGCGGCAGGGCGCCGACGACCTCCGGCTCGAGCGGTCCCGGCTCGAGGCGGTCCGCCGCGACCGCGGCATGGCCGGCAAGGTCATCGGACAGGACCGGGTGGTCGTCGTCACCTGGCACGGCGACCGCACGCGTGGTGAGGACGCCGACGACGCCGGCCTCGTCGAGCGGTTCGAGACCGGCTTCCTGCCCCGGCACCCCGCCGACGCGGACGAGTTGATCGCGGCCGTCACCCGCCTGCTGCCCCAGCCCACCTCCACGGACGGAGACCAGTGACCCTCACCGACCAGCGACCGGTGGACCCGGCGTTCGACCTCGAGCCCGCCGTGCTCGTGCTCGAGGACGGTCGTGCCTTCCGAGGGCAGGCCTACGGCGCGCGCGGCCAGACCGTCGGCGAGGCGGTCTTCAGCACGGGGATGACCGGCTACCAGGAGACGTTGACCGACCCGAGTTATCACCGGCAGGTGGTCGTCATGACGGCCCCGCACGTCGGCAACACGGGAGTCAACGACGAGGACGACGAGTCGGCGCGCATCTGGGTCGCGGGCTACGTCGTGCGCGATCCCGCTGTGCGGCCGTCCAACTGGCGGTCCACGAGGGAGCTGGAAGAGCACCTACGGGACCAGGGGGTCGTGGGCATCAGCGGGATCGACACCCGAGCGCTGACCCGGCACCTGCGAGAGCGCGGCGCGATGCGGGTGGGCATCTTCTCCGGTGACCGGGCCGCCGAGCCCGCGGACGACCTGCTCGAGGTCGTCCGCGGCACGCAGCCGATGGCCGGGTCGGCCCTCGCCGCGGAGGTCACCACGACCGAGCCGTATGTCGTGCCCGCAGAAGGCGATCGCCGGTTCACCGTCGCCGCCCTCGACCTCGGGATCAAGGCCATGACGCCGACCCTGCTGGCCCGCCGCGGCATCGAGGTGCACGTGCTGCCGGCGACCGCGACCTTCGAGCAGCTGGAGACGATCCGCCCGGACGGCGTGTTCTTCTCCAACGGCCCGGGCGACCCCTCGACGGCCGACCACCAGGTCGAGCTGCTCCGGCGGGTGCTCGACGCGCGGATCCCCTTCTTCGGCATCT
>CAYRLV010000256.1:0-5955 GCA_964425155.1 uncultured Ornithinicoccus sp.
CGATGGCCGCCGCCAAGGCCGCCGGCAAGGTGCGCATGGAGGGCAAGGACTACGTCATGCACGACGGCGACGTGGTGGAGTTTAGATTCTCGAACTGACATCCGCGATCTGAATGGCGCGCAGGAGCGCCGACACAGTCTCCGGGTGCGCGTGTTCCAGGTTCGCGAGTCCGTCTGTGCTGAACCAGCGAAGATCGTCGTGTTCTTCCGGTGAGGAGTTGCTCGGTTCTCCAGTCCAGTGCGTGACGAGGAATGCGTGCATCCGGATGTTGGGGTCATTAACGGCCATCGCGATGGGACGGGCCGCATCGATCTGGACGCCGAGTTCTTCAGCGCACTCCCGGCGGACGGTGTGGCGCGGTGATTCTCCAGCCTCGACATGCCCGCCGGGGAGTGCCCACCTGTCGGGGGTAAGCCTGTCGCCGAGAGTGTCGGTGCACCATCAGCACCTCGCGGTCGCGTACCAGCGCTGCTACCGCGATGTGAACTGTCATGTCGGCAGCGTACGGAGCCGGACGGACAATCACAGCTGAGACGCTCCTGCGTTTGCGTCACTGACGAATGCGTCCGCGGCGACCGGCGAACATGGTGATGCGGGTGAGGGAACTCGACCAGTCGAACCTTGGGTTCGACTCAGATCAGCTCGCTGCGGTCGGTCGGCTGAGAAGCACGCCCGATGATCGATATCATGATATCATCGAGCGTGGAGGTGGTCGTCATGACGAACGTGCTCATACGCGGGCTCAGTGACTCGACCGTCGAACGGATCGATGCTGAGGCTTCAGCATTGGGGTTGTCCCGCAACGAGTTCCTCCGCCGGAAACTTGAGGGGGACAGTCCTCGGTCGGAGGAGACGACGACCGATGAGAACTGGCGGCGTGCCGGTGAGATCTTTGCCGATCTTGCGGACCCAGACGTGATGGCTGACGCGTGGCGGTGACGAGTTGGCTGCTCGACAAGTCGGCGTTCGTGAGGCTCCAGCTCGACCAGGTCGTCGACGCCGAGGTGTGGAAGACCAGGATCGATCGGGGCCTGGTGCGGATCTCGACGATCACCCGCTTGGAACTCGGGTACTCGGCGCGGACGGGGACTGAGGGGCGAGAAGGGTTCAGTCAGCCCCCGATCTCGTTGATGCCAGTAGAGCGGATCACTCCTGCGATCGAAGACAGGGCTGAGGAGGTGCAGATGCTTCTCGCCGACCGGGGGCAGCATCGCGCGCCGTCCATCCCGGACTTGCTGATCGCCGCCACGGCTGAGAAGGCGGGCCTCACGGTGCTGGCCGTGGACAAGGACTTTGAGCTGATCGCCGGGGTCACGGGGCAGTCGGTCGAAACGCTCGCGCTGAGCTGACCAACGTCTTTGCGTGAGACTGCCCTACGGAGCAGCGGCCCCGCAGCAGCAGGAGGCCTGGGTCGGGCGCACCGCCTGTCGAAACAAGAGGTTGGTATGTACCGGAATGGGGCGGAATGGCGAGGGCGGCGGTCTCGCCTGCGGGCGAGGCCAGGCCTGCGATGATGAGGGCTGTTCGAGACAGCCACCGTCATGCCGCACGTCATCAACGGCGTTCGTGGAAACCACCACGTATGAGGGACAGCTGGTGGAAGCTTTCATCCAGTACGGCCCGCGACGCGGACATCGAGGATGCGGCGGACCGAGGCCTTCGCGCCGTCACCATGGCGGCGGCCTGGAAGGCGGCCGCCGGACCGGAGGAGGTGGACGAGTTGGATCGCGCGGAGGACCTTGCGGGAGGGCCGTGATTGGGATCATTCGGCGGCAAGGCATCGAACGGCTCCGCTCCTGCCAGACCGAACCTTCATGGCCTCGAGCTTCTCGGCCCGTGACGTCACCTTCCGGAGCCAGCTATGCGTCCGAGCTCCTTGACAGCGGCGACATCGAACTCAGGGTCATCCAAGGCTTCGCGGGCGATCGCCGACATCGGCTGGGACGCCTGCTGCGCACGAAGCTTCACCCAGCCCTTGAGCGCTGCACGATTGCCTGGCGTGTGCGGGTACTTCCCGGGGGTGAGTGCCAGCCGTCGCAATCGTGGAAGATCGGCGACATCGCCGCGCTCAGCGAGGAAGTAGGCGACGCCGAAGCTGAAGGTGTATCGCGGGCGCTCCATGCAGGCGTCGATGACCTCGTCGAGACGTGGATCGTTCCGGCGATTCATCGTTCGGAGGAAGTTCCAGACAAGCGCATCCTTCGGCGCCTTGACATAGATGCTCTTCCAGTCGCCGACCAGGGTCTCGTAGGCCTCCTCGGAGATTCGCTCGGAACCCGCCAGCCACCGCACCACGTACCCTTGCGCCGCACGATCTCCGTGCACCAGCACGGTGTTCATCCAGTTGATTTCGGCCTCAGTCCATTCCGTGTCCGTCCGGCGCTGCGCCGTGATGGACCGAATACGGTCCTTGACCGCCCGCGTGTCCGACACGTCTGGGAATGCCGAATGGCGCCGCTCTTCGAGAAGGTCGCTGCTGATCGCGAACGCTCCATGCACGCCGTTGTCGCTCACCCGCAGCGGCGAGGGGAGTCCGGCAAGAAGTTCGGCGACTCGGTCGTGGTCGCCGCCCCAGTGGATGAGGAGGGGCGCGACGAGGTTTCCGGTGCTGTCGAAGACCCAGGATGACTGCTGGTGCCAGAAGACCCACACGGGCGAGTCCACCCCACGATGTCGCGCGATCTCTCTGGCCGCCGCATGCCCTTCGTCCTGCGTGAACCCCGCCTGCCTCGGACCGAAGGCGATCACGTCGCCCCTATCGATCGAGTGGAAGTACGCAGATATCGCAGCGCGCTCGTTCACGTTCGTCCCCTTCAGGTGGTCCCGGTGCCGTGGATGTTACGACAGGCTGCGGTCAGATGTCGCCAGGGCCAGTGGCGAATCTGCTAGCTGTGAAACGATGCTGGGCCGGAGGACGTGGCGACCGTTGGCGACCGGTGACCTGGCCCGCCAGGGAGAGGTGTCCACGCTCGTCGCCGCCGGGCGCTACGTGTCGCGTTCGCGAAGCGGACTCCATGGGATCGGCGCGGGTCAAGCGTCCAGCCAGAGGCCGAGCGTGTCGTCGATGCGAAACGCTCCCGCATCGAGTTTCTCCGCGTAGGAAGAGAGCCACCGGCGGTACGAGGGGAATTCGGGTTCCGGTGTGGGACCGTCGATCGGCAGGTAGATGACTTGACCGGGCTCGCCGGCCGGCAGCGGGTCGAGGTCGAGCGCGTAGCCGTCGCCTTCGGTGTCGGTGAACTGCAACCATCCCCGGCAGTTCATGATCGGCCGGACCTTGTCCGGCGTCATCCAGTCGTAGACCTCGTCGAGGTCGTCACCGAGGGCGCCGGCTCGCATCTCGGAAGTCTCGATCATCGCGTCGACGCTGAGGAGTGTGTGGTGGTCGAACAGGTCCAGGAGCCGAGTGGGATTGGCCTGGCCGTCGTGCCGCCGGAGGCTGGCCGCGAAATCCTCGGGCAGTTCCTGTCCTGCCGTGGTCGCCAGCCGAACCAGGTCGTCGTCGGAGACCGGCCCGCGGAGCGTCGCCGCCACTGCCGGTAGCCGGTCGTGCAGCACGCGCTCGATGATGTCCCAGGCGTCGTCGATCTCCATCGCTTCAGCCTATTCACCTCGCCACCGCCCAGTGCGGGCCGCTGCTCGGGCACGATGACCGGCCCACGCGCACGTCAAGGTGCCTTTTGTGAGCTCACCAAATCCCACTCACCACGGTGTTACGCACTATCAGTGAGGTGAAAGACCTGGTTGAGCACGTGTCCGGACCGGAACGGTCCCCAGTCGTCATCGAGATGTGGTCGGAGCTGGGATGCCCCTGGTGCTACGTCGGCAAGCACCGGCTCCAGGCCGCGCTCGCGCGTCGCTCGGACGCCGAGCGGTTCGAGATTCGGGTGCGGTCCTTCCAGCTGGACCCCGACGCGCCCCAGGAGCCGGAGACCAACGAGGAGAGTTTCATTCGTAGCAAGGGCGGCGCGGCCGCCGACGTCCAGCAGGCCGAGCGCCAGATGCGAGCCATTGCCCGAGGAGAGGGGCTCGAGTTCTCGCTGGACCGGATGAGCGGCAACACGTTCGGGCTGCACCGGGTGCTGCAGTATGCCAACGACGAGGGCCACGGGTTCGAATTCTTCTCCACCGTTCAGGACGGCTTCTTCGCCGGTACCCTCAGTCCCTTCGCTCCGGATGCCCTCGTCGGCGTCGCGGAGTCGGTGGGGCTGCGCGGGCAGCGAGTCCGGGAGATTCTCGCCAACGACGAGTACGCCGACCGCGTGCGGGCAGACCGCGCGGAGGCCCTGGAACTGGGTGCGACCGGCGTCCCGTTCGTGGTCGTCGATCGCCGGGTCGCTGCGCCGGGCGCCCAGAAGACTCCGGTCTACGAGCAGTTGCTGGACCAAGCGGCCGGTCCGGCGCCACGTGAGCAGGCGTCCTGAGCCGAACGCAGAGCTGAGCAAGTGATCAACCCCGGAGGGCTGAACCCTCCGGGGTTGATCGCTTGTGGTCTCGGCCGCGTTGGTCGTCTCTCGCGTGTCTCCCGTGCTCGTGCTCGGGAGCGACTTGTCGCAGACCCTGACGACGCCAGCTCGGGTCGTCAGGCGGCCTCCGTGGTGGCGGCGATGCTGGCGGCCAGTGCGCGGGCACGGTCGTGGGCCGCGGAGATGGACGCCTCGTGCAGCGGGAGGAGTCCCGCCATGGCCGGCGTGTGCGGCGCCATGGTCAGCTCCGGGATCACGGTGGCGACGTCGAGCCCGAGGAGCTCCTCGCGCCCGAGCACCGCCTCGAGGGCAGGGACCACGTGGTCGAAACCGTGGTTCGGTGCGCCCGGGCCGTAGCTCCCGCCGCGAGCGGAGATGACCACGGCGGGGCGTCCGGCGGCCTGCGACGGACCGTCGTGGCTGAAGGTGCGGCCGAGGACCACGATCTGGTCCAGCCAGGCCTTGAACACCGACGGCATCGTCAGGTTGTACATGGGCACCGTGAACAGATAGGCGCTGGCACCGAGGAACTCCTCGATCAGCTCGTCCTGGAGCGCCGCCGCGGCTGCCTGCTCGGGCGTGAGCCGGGTGGGCTCGGTGACGCGGGCAGTGATGCCTGCGGCGCTGAGGTGAGGCACCGGCTCGATGGCGAGGTCACGGTATACAACTGGGCCTCGCCAGGCGTCGCGGAAGGACTCGGCGACCTGCCGGGAGACCGAGGAGTCGCTGAGCGAGGACGAGTCGATGTGCAGCAGGTAGGACATGGGCTTCCTCTCGAGTTGATACATACTGTTGGTGTGGTAGCAGGCAGGCAGAGCTGCGCACCCGAAGCGCGAGGAGGATGGGTATGGCGTCACCCAGGACGATCAGCGGTCCGTGCCAGACCTGGCCGCAGGACAGCGCGTTCATCCGCGAGGTGCTCGACCGGATCGGTGACAAGTGGAGCGTGCTTGTCATCAGCACGCTCGGGGCGGGGCCGTTGCGCTACTCCGATCTCCAGGCGAGTGTCCCCGGGATCTCGCAGCGGATGCTCACCGTCACGCTGAAGGCGCTCGAGCGCGACGGTCTGCTGACCCGCACGGCCTATCCCGAGGTGCCGCCGCGGGTGGAGTACGAGCTGACCGAGCTCGGCCGTTCTCTCCTGGACGCGGTGATGACGCTTGCCCGCTGGGCGGCGACCCACTACGAGGCCGTTGCCGACAGCCGGCGCGAGCACGAGACGACCGGGGTCGGCCGCCGACGCGCCTGAGCGCCTGCGTACTCCGCCGGGATGGCCCGCCCGACGGCACGGACCGAACCTGTTTCGCTCGTGGTCGAGCCGCATCCTCTAACCTCACTTGTAGTGCGTAACCACATTGTGAGTCAGTTGGAAGGGGCGTACAAAAGGCACACCGACGTGCGTGACGTTGCCGTTCCTCGGGCACGTCCGACGAAGTGGGAGCGCATATGCGCTTGCACATATATATGTGAATGCGTATGTTTGGTGCAT
>CAYRLV010000257.1:0-3786 GCA_964425155.1 uncultured Ornithinicoccus sp.
CACGCGAGCGGCTGAGCCCGCATACCCACGGATCCTTATGTAACAGAACAAACGATCGGTCCCTTGTGCCCGCTTCGCTAGTAGCATCGGGCCCGGCGCTAGCCAGGGAGGCGAGGCAGCTCACCGGGCCCCGTCCCGCCGTGTGCGGTAACGGCACGGACCTTGGCACGGGTAGGCCTGGAGTTGGTTCGCACATGAGCACCGTGGAGATGGATCGCCGGAGGTTCCTCGAGGTCATCGGCTTGGCCGGGGCTGCGGGGCTGGGAGTGACCGCATTGGGCGGCTGTGGCGCCGCCGCAGGCGGTGGCGGAGACGAATCGGACCAGAGCACGGTCACCTTGGCCGGCGTCGACCCGTTGTCCGGACCCTATGCGCAGCCGGGGATCGACACCGACAAGGTGAGCAAGCTGACCGTCGAGCACCTCGGCAGTGCCGGTGACCAGAAGCTCTCATACCTCAGTCTCGACACGCAGGGCGAGGTCGACCAGGCCCGGCGTGTCGTCACCGACGCCATGAACAGCAAGGGCGTCAAGTACTTCTTCGGCGTCGCGTCATCGTCCGTCGGGCTCGCCGTCAGCGACGTGGTGCACAAGAACGGCGGCCTGTTCTTCACCTCCGTGGGTGCGGACGAGGTGACCGGCACGAAGTGCAACTCCTCCACGTTCCGTTGGTCCGTTCCCACGTACGGGGCGGTCCGGGAGACCGTCGCCCCGCTGCTCCAGGACGACCCCTCGCTCAAGAAGTGGTACGCCATCACCCCGAACTACGTGTTCGGCCAGTCGCTGCTCAAGAACGCGAAGGACGTTTTGGCCGAGCACGGCGCCGAGCTGATCGGCAACTCGTTCCACTCGCTCGACGAGACGCAGTTCTCCAGCTACGTCTCCAACGCCGTGTCCGCCAAGCCGGACGTGCTCCTGCTCCTCAACTTCAGCTCCCAGAACACCAGCACGATCAAGCAGGCCGTGTCGTTCGGGGTCAAGAACAAGATGAAGATTCTCAGCGTCTGGGCCTCTGGACTCGACCAATTCGCCGCCATCGGTCCCAAGACGATGGAAGGTCTCTACTTCGGCTGCCAGTACTGGCACGAGATCGACACCCCGGCGAACAAGGAGTTCGTCAAACTGGTGCGGGACAAGCTCGACCAGCCGCCGAACTATCCGATGGCCACCGGATACGTCGAGGCCAAACTGATCGCCGAGGGCATCGAGAAGGCCGGTTCGGCGGATCCGGCGAAGGTGATCAAGGCGCTCGAGGGCTACGAGTACGACGGCCTGACGGGACACGAGAAGATCCGCCCCGACAACCACCAGGTCGAGAAGGAGTACTACCTGCTGAAGGGCCGTAGCAAGGCCGACATGAAGGACAAGTACGACTACGTGGAGATCGTCTCGAGCGGCAAGTCGTTCAAGAAGGCCGGCCGGACCGGCTGCTCCATGTAACCCGTTCACGACCCCGGAGGCCATCCGCCCACACCGCCCGAGGAGAGTGCATGGACGTCGCCACGTTCCTGGCGCAGCTGCTGAACGGGATCGGCAACGGGATGATCTACTTCCTCATCGCCGTCGGCCTCACCGTGATCTTCGGGATCATGGACTTCGTCAACTTCGCCCATGGCGCGTTCTATCTGTTCGGGGCCTACCTCGTCTTCGCGGGCGTGCAGTGGGTCGGCAGCTTCTGGGTCGCCCTGGTCCTCGCTCCACTGATCGTGGGTCTTGCCGCCTTGGCTCTGGAACGTCTTGTCCTGCAACATGCCTACGGCCTCGACCACACCTACCAGATCATCCTCACGCTCGGCGTCTCCCTGATCGCGACCGAGGTGGTGATCATCCTGTGGAGCGCCTCACCCCGGAACGTGCCCGTGCCCGACCTGCTCTCCGGCCGGCTCAACCTGGGAGTCATTGAGTATCCGAACTATCGCGTCTTCGTCATCGTGCTTGCCGCGGTGCTGGCCTACCTCATCTGGCACGGTCTCGAACGCACCAAGTTCGGCGCCATCGTGCGAGCCGGCACCGAGTCGCTCGACGTCGTCTCGAGCCTCGGGATCAACATCAAGCGGGTGTTCGCCCTGACCTTTGCCGCTGGCGGTGCGTTGGCGGCGCTCGGCGGCGCCATGGCCGCACCGATGCAAGGCATCAACCCGTTCATCGGGGACGGTGTCCTGGGACTCGCCTTTGTCGTCGTGGTGGTCGGCGGCATGGGCAGCTTCTCCGGCGCGCTCTTCGGCGCCCTGCTCATCGGCATCGTCCAGAGCCTCACCGTGATGGTCTGGCCGGTGGGCGGTTCGGTGGTCATCTACATGCTGATGGCGGTCGTGCTGCTCGGCCGCCAGGCCGGGCTGCTGGGGAGGAGGACGAGTGCCGCCTGACCAGGTACGCAGCGACGAAGTCGCCGAACACGACCCCGGGTCGACACGCCCCGGTGCTGCGCGCCGTCCGGACGTCACCCGATCTGGACGTCGATCTTGGCTGATCCCACCGGCTTTCGCGCTGAGCGTGGTCGCGATGCCTTTCATCCTGCCCACCTACTACGTCGCCACTCTCGTCCTGGTCTTCGCCGTCGCCGCCGTGGGGCTCAACCTGCTCTGGGGGCAGGCCGGCCTGATGTCGTTCGGGCAGGGAATCTTCTTCGGCTTCGGTGCCTACGGGTCAGCCTGGGTGATGATGCACCTGGGTTGGGGATTGCTGCTGGCCCTGTTGACCGGTGCCGTGCTCGGCGCCATCGTGGCCGCCGCCGTCGGCTTCCTGTCGGTCCGCCGGCGCGGGGTCTACTTCGTGTTGCTCACTTTCGCCTTCGCCCAGATGTTCGCGTTCCTCGTCTTCGTCTTCAGCGACATCACCGGTGGGGAGAACGGACTCCTGGACGTCCCCCGTGCGCCGCTCTCGATCGCGGGACGCTCCATCGTCACGTATGACGGCCAGGTCGCCATGTACCTGTTGGCCGGTGTCGTCCTGGTCATCGTCGCGACCTTCGTCTGGGTGGTCACCCGCTCGCGGTTCGGTGCCGCTCTGCGCGCCATCCGGGACAACGAGGACCGGGCCCGCGCGCTCGGCTACAACGTCTCGGCTTTCAAAGTGTTGGCGTTCATCATCTCCGGCTCGGTGACGGGGATCGCCGGCGTGCTCTACGCGCTGCTCCTCGAGTCGGTGCCTGACTCGACGATGCAGCTGCAGACCTCGGTCGACATTCTCGTCATGACCATCGTGGGTGGGAGTGGAAACCTCTACGGTTCCTTCCTCGGCGCACTCGGGATCACCGTGTTGTCCGACCAGTTGTCCTTCCTCTGGCCGCGGTGGCGGATCATCCTCGGGGTCGTCCTGATCGTCCTGGTCCTGGCCTTCAAGGGCGGGATCTGGGGTGGACTCAGTCAACTGGTCGGCTGGGCGCGCTCGCGCACGGGTCGGGAGACGCCATGAGCGACGCCTACGACGCAGGGAGGAGCCATGACTGAACTCGTCCTGGACGTGGTCGACGTCGAGCGCCGGTTCGGCAACCTGGTGGCCGTCGACGGGGTCAGCATGCAGGTCACCAAGGGGTCGGTCCACGCGGTCATCGGCCCCAACGGCGCCGGGAAGACCACGTTGTTCAACCTGCTCAGCGGCGAGCTGGCGCCCACGGGCGGGCAGGTGGTCTTCGAGGGCAGACCGATCAACCCGTTGACGCCGGACAAGCGGGCGCGGCTCGGGATCGGGCGTTCCTTCCAGGTCACCAGCATCTTCCAGACGCTCAGCGTGTTCGAGAACGTGCGGGTGGCAGGCCAGGTGCACGGGTCCGGCTCGGCCTTCAACT
>CAYRLV010000257.1:3886-5951 GCA_964425155.1 uncultured Ornithinicoccus sp.
TGGGGTACGTCCCCGAGCATCGTGGCATCTTCACCAAGCTGACGGTGGAGCAGAACCTGGAGATCGCCGAACGGCCCGGCAACGGCTACACCCTGGCCGATGCCTACGAACTGTTCCCCCGGCTGGCCGAGCGCCGCCGCAACTGGGGCTTCCAGCTCTCTGGCGGGGAGCAGCAGATGCTGGCCATCGCACGAACCCTCGTCACCGGCCCGCGGCTGATCCTGCTCGACGAGCCGTCCCAGGGCCTCGCTCCCGTGATCCTGCGCGAAGTGGTCCGAGTGATCCAGGAGGTGCGCGAGTCCGGAGTGGCCGTGCTGCTGGTGGAGCAGAACCTGTCGCTGTGCCAGCAGGTGGCGAGCCGCTTTTACGTCCTGGACAGCGGACGCACCGTCTACGAGGGGTCGAAGGAGGAGTTCGCCGACGCCGACGACGTGCGCGACCGCTATCTGACTCTCGAGGTCGGCCGGGGACGCAGCGACCCCTGACAGAATCCCACACTCTGACCAGCCCCAACACGAGGAGACAGCGCCATGACACCGCCCACCGCCACCGACGTCTACCAGGCGAGCCGGATCGTCACCATGGCAGGCGAAGACACGCAGGCGATGGCGGTCCAGGACGGGCGGGTCGTCGCCGTCGGTGGTGCCTCCGAGCTGCTCCAGCAGTATGAGGGCGCCCGTCACCACGATCTCGGCGACCGGGTGATCATCCCCGGGCTCAACGATGCCCACATCCACCTGGTGCAGGCCGCCGAGGAGGTCCTCCACCTGGACCTCTCGCATACCGTCGTCGGCTCGATTGCCGACGTCAAGGGCCGGGTCGCCTCTCGCGCCAAGGAGATCCCGGCCGGCGAGTGGATCAGAGGCAGTCGGTATGACGACGGCAAGGTCACCGACCACCGAGCGCTCAGCCGCGACGATCTCGACGCTGCCGCACCCGACCATCCCGTCCTCGTCATCCACGTCGCCGGGCATTGGGGTGTCGCCAACTCGGAGGCGTTGCGCCGTGGCGGCATCACCGACGACACACCGGACCCCGCTGGGGGTGCCTACGGTCGCGACGCCGCCGGTCGGCTCAACGGCGTCCTTTACGAGCAGGCGGTGTTCGACTTCGCCTATCCGCAGGTCGCGCACACCGAACACACGGTGGTTCCGCCGGCCTCCACGGCCGACAAGGCGAAGGGTTTGTCCCGCGCGATGACCATGTTCCACGCTGCGGGCCTGACCTCCATCGGCGACGCCCTCGTGGGCCCCGATGAGTTGCGGATGCTCGCCCGCGCACGGCAGGACGACGCGCTGACCCTCCGGGTGAACGCTCTCATCGCCGCCGAGCACTACGACGAACTGCCCGAGTTGCGCGCCACCGAGGGCGTCGGCGACGCATGGCTCCGGATCAACGGCGTCAAGTCCTTCGTGGACGGCGCGATCGGCGGACGCACCTGCCTGCTCGAGGAGCCCTTCGAGGGCACCGAGGACCACGGGATCCAGAGTCGAAGCACCGAGCAACTGCGCGATCTCGTGCGCCGCGCGCAAACGGACGGGGTCCGCCTCGGCATCCACGCCAACGGCGACCGCGCCATCGACCTGCTTCTCGGCCTGTTCGAGGAGGCCGCCGCCGACCATCCCCGGCCGGATCTCCACCACAGGATCGAGCACTGCACCGTCGTGACCGAGGACATCGTGCAGCGCATCAAAGCGCTCGGCATGTATGCCGTCCCCTTCGGCAGCTACGTCAACTACCACGGCGGCAAGCTGCTCGACTGGTACGGCGACCGGGTCAGCCGGATGTTCGCCCACCGGTGGTTCCTGGACGCCGGGGTCTGCGTCGCCGGCTCTTCCGACTTCCTCTGCGGACCGTACGAGCCCATGCTTGGTCTGCAGAGTTGCGTGACCCGCAAGGGTTTCGACGGCGCGGACATCGGGAGCAATCAGCAGATCAGCATCCGCGAGGCGCTGGGCTGCTACACCGTCAATGCGGCGACGGCAACAGGAGAGCAGGGCATCAAGGGCCGTCTCGCACCGGGCTTCCTCGCGGATTTCGTGGTGCTCGGCGGAGATCCGATCAC
>CAYRLV010000258.1:0-5925 GCA_964425155.1 uncultured Ornithinicoccus sp.
AGATGCGCGAGGAGCGGATGAAGCGCCGCGAGGGCATGATGCGCGGCGACGAGCGTTACCTGCCCGAGCGCGACAAGGGGCCGATCAAGCGGTTCATCCGCGACACCGTCGACGCCCGCTGGAACATCGGCGAGTTCCTGCTGCCGCTGATGGTGGTGGTGCTCGCCCTGGCGTTCATCCGCAACACGACCACGCAGTTCCTCGTGCTGGTGCTGGTCTACGGCATCGTCCTGGTCGGTGTCGTCGACGCGTTCTTCCTCTGGCGGCGGATCAAGCGGCGGATCCGGGAGCGCTTCCACGAGGAGCCACCGCGCGGCTCGATGATGTATGCCGTGATGCGCTCCTTCCAGATGCGCCGCTCCCGGATGCCCAAGCCGCAGATCGAACGCGGCGAGAAGCCCCGCTGACCCCCGACCCGCCTCGGACGTCCGGCCGTGTGGTCGTCCGAGCGACCACCGTGCAGGACGTGCCGGGACGGAGCAGAGGGAGTTCGCGATGACCGACAGCACCAGTTTCGCGGCCGGCAGCGCCCCGTGGCTGGACCGGCTGGGCAACCTGCGCAACGTGGTGCGCCAGGAGGTCGTGACCCGGCAGTTGGCGGCGCACCTCCCCGGCGGCTCCGGCGGGAGAGCGGTCGACGTCGGCGCGGGGCAGGGCACCCAGGCGATCCGTCTCGCGCACGCGGGGTTCGAGGTGACCGCGGTCGAGCCCGAGGAGCCGATGCTCGAGGCCTGCCGGGCGGCGGTGGCCGCCGAGCCGGCCGAGGTGCGGGCCCGGATCCACGTCCGGCCCGGCCGCCTCGGCGCCCTGCCGGACGAGGTCGGCGCGGGCGGCTACGACGTGGTGCTGTGCCAGGGCGTGCTGATGTATCTCGACTCGGCGCGGCAGGCCGTGGCCGAGCTGGCCGCGCTGGTGGCCCCGGGCGGGGTGCTGTCGCTGCTGACCCGCAACGCCGACGGGATGGCCTGGCGCCCGGCGTCCCGTCACGACTGGCTCGGGGCCCTGGCGATGCTGGACGAGGTGGACCGTGCCCGCCGCGAGGGCCGAACGCCCACCTACCGCAACGAGATCGGCGTGACCGCGCGGGCCGACCGGCCGGAGGAGCTGGCCGCCCTGCTGCGGTCCGCGGGGCTGGAGGTGGAGGCGAGCTACGGCGTGCGACTGGCCAGCGACAGCGTGCCGGTGGACGAGCCGTTCCCCTCCGACCCCGAGCAGGGCCGGGCGCTGCTCGACCTCGAGGAGCGGCTCGGGCGCACCGACCCCTACCGGCGCCTGGCCACCCTCGTGCACCTGGTGGCCCGGCGCTGATCAGTCCCGGAGCTCGGCGAACGAGGTCGGCTGCCGGGTGAGCGGGTAGGTGGCGAAGTAGAGCCGGGCGACCGCGCCGTGCTCGTCGCGCGCGACCTCGAGCAGCTCGCCCTGCTCACGCCCCTCGACGGCCCGGAACCGGTCGGTGCCGTCGGCCTCGAACCGGGTCTCGCCGAGCGGCCCCGGCGCAGCCGGGACCCGCGCCCACAGGTCGCTGCCACGGACCTCGAGGACCAGCTCGTCGCCCTCGGACCACCAGCTGCCCAGCAGGCCGTCGAACTGCGGCTGCGGACTCGACGGCGTCCACAGCTCCGGGGCGGGCGGCTCCGCGTCGAGCACCGTGGTGACCAGCGAGGTGGCGAGCGCGACCGGGTCGGCGCCCGCGCTGCCGTTGACGAAGACGACGGCGCCCACCTTGTCCTCGCGGCGCACCCGCAGCCCGGTGAGGTAGCCGGGCATCGCGCCACCGTGCCCGGCGAGCACCCGCTCGCCCGCGCGCTGCAGGTCGTAGCCCAGACCGTAGGCCCGCGTCCAGCCGGACCGGTCGGTCATGATCAGCGGCCGGCACATCTCGTCGACCGTGTCCGGCGAGAGCACCTCCGGCACCGGGTCGGCGACGAACGCGGCATACCGGCCGAGGTCGGCGACGGTGCTCCACAGGCCGCCGATCGGGCCGGTCGCGCGCAGGTCGAACACCGGTTCCGGTTGCGCGACCCGGCTGTGCGGGTGGATGTAGTAGCCGTGCGCCCGGCTGCTGTCGTCGCGCGTCAGCCCGGTGCGGGTCATGCCGAGCGGCTCCAGCACGCGGGCCCGCAGGGCCTCCTCCCACGACCGGCCCTCGAGCCGTTGCACGACCTGGCCGAGCAGGGCGAACGCGAGGTTGGAGTAGTGGAACGCGACGTGCGGCGGCAGCACCCGCTCGGCCTCGGCCAGCTCGCGCAGCAGCCGCTCCTCGTCCGGCGAGTCCAGGGTCTCCCAGATCCGACCCACCGGCTCGCGCTGCAGCCCGGACGCGTGCGCCAGCATCTGGCGGATGGTGAGGTCACCGTGCGCGGTGTCCGGCAGGTGCGTGCCGAGCGGGTCGTCCAGGTCCAGCTTGCCCTCGTCGCGCAGCGCCATCACGAGCACGGCGGTGAAGGTCTTGGTCACCGACCCGATGAGGTATGGCGTGTCGTCACCCGCCGCCGTCGGCTCCGGCTCGAGACGTGCGGACCCGACGTGCGCGGACCAGACGAGCTCACCGTCGCGCACGACGCCGGCGGACACCCCCGGCGAGCGCCAGTCGTGCTGGGCCTGCGCGGCCAGCCGATCCAGGTCGAGCCGGGTCGCCTCCCGCAGCGCGCTCATTCGGCCGGTCGCAGACTCATCGGGCCGTAGACGACCGCGCCGTCCTCGTGCAGCGTCACCGACTCGATGCCGGCGTCGGCCAGGGCGCGCCACTCCTCACCGACCCAGCTCTCGGCGTCGGCCTGGGACGGGAAGCCACCGGGGTCGAGGTCGGAGTCCTCGACCGGCCGCCCCTCGGCGTCCTGAAACGTCCACGTCCATGAAGTGCTCATCCTGCCGCAGCTCCTCGGCACTCGTCCGGAAACCTGTCTCGTGCGTGCCCCGCCCGGGGGCTCACCCGGTCGCCGGTGCTCACGTCCTCACCTTAGGCGGAGCCGTCCTTGTCGGTGACCCCGGCGGAGTCGAAGGTGGCGACGTCGCGCAGGACCCGAGCCGCGGCCTGCACCAGCGGGACGGCGAGCGCGGCCCCGCTCCCCTCGCCCAGCCGCATCCCGAGATCGACCAGGGGGTGCAGGCGAAGAGCCCGCAGCGCGACGGTGGCACCGGGCTCGGCGGAGCGGTGACCGGCGATCCAGTACCCGGCCGCCTCGGGGCACAGGGCCGCGGCCACCAGGGCGGCGGAGCACGCGATCACGCCGTCCAGCACGACCGGCGTCCGGTGTGCGGCGGCGGCGAGCAGGTAGCCGACCACGGCGGCGTGCTCGAAGCCTCCGACCGCGGCCAGCACCCGCAGGGGGTCCGGCGCCGGGTCGGTGAGCAGCCCGTTGACCCGCAGGGCCTGCTGCACCACGTCCACCTTGTGGGCCAGAGTGCGGTCGTCGATGCCCGTGCCACGCCCGGTGGCCTCGGCGGGCGAGGCTCCGGTGAGCACCGAGACCAGCGCCGCCGACGCGGTCGTGTTGGCGATGCCCATGTCTCCCGTCACGAGCAGCCGGAAGCCCTGTGCCACCAACGTTTCGGCGACCTCGAGGCCGACCCCGACGGCCTGCTCCGCCTGTGCGGGCGTCATGGCGGGTCCCTGGGTCATGTCCGCGGTGCCCGCGGCGACGGCCCGCGAGACCAGGTCCGGGTGCCTCGGCACCTCGCCGGCCACACCGACGTCGACGACGGTGACCCGCGCCCCGGCCTGACGACCGAACGCGTTGACGACGGCGCCCCCGCCGAGCAGGTTGGCGACCATCTGCACGGTCACCTCCTGCGGCCACGGAGTGACGCCCTGCGCGTGCACGCCGTGGTCGCCGGCGAAGACCGCGACGGCAGCCGGCTCGGGCAACGGTGGTGGGCACTCCCCATACATGCCGGCGAGGCGGCTGCCGAGCGACTCGAGGTCGCCGAGCGATCCCCGCGGCTTGGTGAGCTGGGCCTGTCTCAGGTCAGCGGCGTGGGCCGCCTCCGCGGAGACCGGCGTGATGGCGTCGAGCACCCGGGCCAGCGGCCCGGGATCGTCGGTGTGAGGCACGCGGCCATCATGCCCGAACCTCGATCACGTCGCAGGCCCCCTCGCACGGACGGGGTTCCGACCGGCCGAGACTCCCCCGTGGGTCTCGCCCGGCCGGAACCCGGCTGTGGTGGCCGGCTCCCCGCGCCGGCTACTTCACCTCGCGGCGCAGCAGCCGCCACACCCCCACCGCGAGCGGCAGCAGGACCCACACGGTGGCGGACACGGCCAGGTGCGCCCAGGCGGACCCGGTCATGCCTCCTTCCAGCAACGGCGCCATCGTGCGGCCCAGGTCCAACCACTCGGCCCAGGCGTCGAGCGACGAGACCATGCCGGCCAGGATCGACCACGCCGTCGGCAGGGCCAGGTAGGCCACGATGGCCGCAGGGGTGTTGAGCAGCACCATGCCGAACGCGACACCCTGTGCCACCCCGAGCAGCTGCATCAGCAGCGCCCCACCGAGGAAGGAGGCCTCGAAGTCCCACGTCCCGGCGCCGCCGAAGGCCACGCTGCCGAGCACGTTGGCCAGGGCACCGACGGCGATGGCCACCGCCACGGCGAGGACTCCCACGAGCAGGGCGGCGACCAGCTTGGCGCCGGCCACCCGGCCGCGCCGGGGCTCGAGGGTGAAGGTCACCAAACCGGTGCGCTGCGACCACTCGCTGGTCACCGCGAGGATCCCGAGGATGGGCAACAGGATGGCCTGCGGGGTCGCCGTCATCCCGACGAAGTTGCCGAAGGTCATCTCCTCGGCGTCCGCGGCGAACAGCATGATGCCGACGACGAGTGCGGTGATCGCGATGATGGCGATCAGCAGCCAGCGGCCCGCCCGGGTGTCCACGAGCTTGCGCAGCTCCACCCTGACCAGCCGGCCGAAGCCGATGCCGGTGACACCGGCGCGCGGCTCCGTGGCACCCGTGGGCGCCTGGGGTGCGTCGTGGACCGCCGTCGCGCCCACCGTGGTGGCGCTGGCGTGCAGCGAGCTCATGCTGCCACCGCCTCACGGGCGTCCTCGGCGGTCAGGGTGAGGAACATGTCCTCCAGCCCGGCGCCGTCGGCCGCACGCAGCTCGGTCAGGACGATGCCGTTCGCGGCGGCGACCCGCCCGACGGCCGCGCTGTCGGCGGGCGTGAGCAGACCTCCGTCCGGCGCCAGCTCGACCTCCAGGTCCTCCTCGCGCATGGCCGCGGCCAGCCGCTCCGGGTCGATGGTCCGCACCACGGTGCCGGCCGCGGCGAGAAGCTCCTGCTTGGTGCCCTGCGCCACGATCCGCCCCCGGCCGATGACGACCAGCTCGTCCGCGACGATCTCGATCTCGGACAGCAGGTGCGACGAGAGCAGCACCGTGCCGCCGTCGTCGGCGAAACCGCGCAGCAGGCCACGCATCCAGCGGATGCCGGCCGGGTCGAGCCCGTTGGCCGGCTCGTCCAGGATCAGCACCCGCGGCTCCCCGAGCAGCGCGTTCGCGATGCCGAGCCGCTGACGCATCCCCAACGAGTAGTTGCGGATCCGCCGGTTGGCCTCACGCGAGGTGAGCCCGACCAGCTCGAGCATCTCGTCCACCCGGCGTCGATCGACGCCCATCGTCAGGGCCCCCAGGGTGAGGACCTCGCGGCCCGTGCGCCCGGCGTGCTGGGCGGACGCGTCGAGCAGCACACCCACGTGGCGTCCCGGGTTCGGCAGCGCCGCATACGGACGCCCCAGCACGGTGGCCGTGCCCGAGCTGGCCGGGGTCAGCCCGCTCATCATCCGCATCGCGGTGGACTTGCCGGCCCCGTTGGGGCCGAGGAACCCGGTCACCAGGCCGGGCCTTGCCTCGAAGGTGATGTCGTCGACGGCGGTGAACGCGCCGTATCGCTTGGTCAGTCGTTCGACTCGGATCATGGTGACCA
>CAYRLV010000259.1:0-5908 GCA_964425155.1 uncultured Ornithinicoccus sp.
CAACGAGTTGTCCTGGGAGGACGGGCCGGACCCGTTCACCTGGCAGCCCGCCGACACCGTGCTGCAGCGCGCCGAGGCCGGCGGCGTGGCGGTCACGCGCATCGGTCCCGGCTACTTCGACGGGTCCGGCCTGACCAGAGCCGCCCTGCGCGGGGGCAGCTTCCGGGCGGCCCGCGGGCTGACCGCCGGGGTGGACGAGACCCTCGCCACGGTCCGGGCGGGGGAGCGGGTCCTGGCCTACCTCTACTGGGGTGAGCTCGACAAGGTCGGGCACGTGCACGGCTGCCGATCGTGGCAGTGGGGCGAGGAACTGGAACGGATCGATGCCGAGCTGACCCGGTTGTCCGAGGGTCTGCCGACCGACACCTCGCTCACCGTGACCGCCGACCACGGCATGGTCGATGCTCCCCACGCCCTGCGCGTCGACCTGGCGCACGAGCCCGAACTGGCCGCCGGCATCCGGCACGTGGCCGGCGAGTTCCGCGGCGTCCAGCTGCACTGCGAGGTCGGTGCCCGGGACGACGTGCTGGCGACCTGGCGAGAGCGGGTGGGGGAGCGCGCGTGGATCCGGACCCGGGACGAAGCCGTCGCCGAGGGCTGGTTCGGTCCGGTCTCGTCCCGGGTGCTGCCGCGCATCGGTGAGATCGTCGTCGCGATGCGCGACAACTTCGCGATCGTCGACTCGCGGACCGCCCGGCCACAGCTGCTCGGGCTGCTCGGCCAGCACGGGTCCCTGACAGCCGACGAGATCGCCGTGCCGTTCCTGCACCGCAGCGCGGCGGATCAAGGAACCGGTCAGTAAACCCCAGCAGCGGGCAAAGGCACGGTCAAAAGTTCCTTTGTACCTTGACGGGCGTGTCTGGACGGGCGAAGCCTGCGATTCGTGCACCCCCGGGTGCACTCGCCCTCAAAAGAGGGCGGTCGCCTTTCGGGAAGGCGTATCACTTGTCCAACCAAGCGAACAGAAGGGGTCTACGCCCACGCGCGCGTCGGGGTCTGGCGATCGCCAGCGCCACCGCGCTGCTGGGTCTCGGGGTCCAGGGGGCCGCCGCTGTCGGCGCGCCACTGGCATCCAACACGGGCTCCGGCGTCACCGCCGGCACACAGCCCTCGCACAAACTCGATGTCCGGCCGCTGTGCTCCGAGGTCGAGGCTCCGGGTCATGCCCGGTGCTTCGCGTTGCGAGTCGTCAGCAAGCCGAAGCTCGGCGTGCAACCACACGCCGATTCTCCGAGCGGTTACGGTCCGGCCGACCTGCTGGACGCCTACAACCTGCCGGCGGACGGGGGAGAAGGGGCCACGATCGCGATCGTGGACGCCTATGACAACCCCAACGCGCTCGCCGACCTGGAGGTCTACCGCGAGCAGTTTGGCCTGCCCCCGCTGGAGGAGGGGCAGTTCAAGAAGGTCAACCAGCGTGGTGAGGAGGGCGACTACCCCGCCCCCAACGACGGCTGGGCCGGAGAGATCGCGCTCGACATCCAAATGGTCTCGGCGATTGCACCGAAGGCCAACATCGTTCTGGTTGAAGCAGATTCGGCCAGTTTTGATGACCTTGGCACCGGCGTGAACCAGGCCGTGGCGCAGGGAGCCGACTACGTCTCCAACAGCTACGGCACGGGATACACCTCGACGCCCGGAAGCGGCGAGGATCCGTCGGAGACCGAGTACGCGGAGATGTACTACAACCATCCGGGGGTGGCCGTCGTCGCGAGCAGCGGTGACAGCGACTTCGGGGTCTCCTTCCCGTCCACGTCCAAGTACGTGACGTCGGTCGGTGGGACTTCCCTGGTCAAGGACTCCAGCAACCGCGGCTGGAGCGAGTCCGTCTGGCACAACTCCTACGGTGGCCCCGGTTCGGGCTGCTCGCTCTATGTCGAGAAGCCGGCGTTCCAGACGGACACCGGTTGCGACATGCGGACGTCGGCGGACGTGTCGGCCGTGGCCGACCCGGAGACCGGTGTGGCCGTGTACAACACGTACGGCACCGGTACCGGTTGGGCCCAGTACGGCGGGACCAGCGCCTCGTCGCCGATCATCGCCGCGACGTACGCGCTGGCGGGCACGCCCGCGGAGGGGTCGTACCCCAACGCGTACCCCTACGCCAAGCCGGGCGCGCTGAACGATGTCACCGAGGGCATCAACGGCACGTGCGACCCCGACTACCTGTGCACCGCGGGCCCCGGTTACGACGGCCCGACCGGTCTCGGGACGCCGGACGGACTGGCAGCGTTCAGCACCGGTCCGCACGGGAACGTCGAGGGGACCATCACCGACGCGGCCACGGGTGAGCCCATCGGCGGCGCCACGGTGAGTGCCGGCGACGCGCAGGCGACGACGGACGCGTCCGGTGTCTACGACCTCTCGGTCGAGCCCGGCACCTACGACGTGACCATCGCGGCGTACGGGTACGTCACCAAGACCATCCCGGACGTCGTCGTCACCCAGGGCGGCACGGTCACCGAGGACGCGGCGTTGACTCCGGCACAGACCACCACCGTCTCCGGCACGGTCACCGACGGTTCGGGTCACGGCTGGCCGATGTACGCCAAGATCACCGTGAAGGACACCCCGGGTGGGCCGGTCTACACCAACCCGTACACCGGGCACTACACGATGGAACTGCCTCGCGGGGCCACCTACCAGCTGAAGGTGGACTCCAACTACCCGGGCTACGTCTCGCAGGAGAAGTCGGTCGACGCGCAGGGTGGTCACACCAAGGCGTCGTTCGACCTGAAGGCCGACACGTTCGAGGGCACCGCGCCCGGCTACGAACAGGTCGCGACCGGCTCGACCGAGCCGTTCGACGGCACGACGGCCCCGGACGGTTGGACGGTGGAGAACGCCACCGACGGTGGCGGCTGGGAGTTCGACGACCCGGGCAACCGGGGCAACCTCACCGGTGGCGAGGGCAACTTCGCCATCGTGGACAGTGACGAGCTCGGCAGTGGGAACTCGCAGGACACCACGCTGACCGCCCCGCCGGCGGACTTCACCGGCGACGGCAGCCCGATGGTGGCCTTCGACTACTACTACAAGCCGTTCGGCAGCCAGACCGGCACGGTCGACTACTCGGTCGACGGGGGTTCCACCTGGGAGACCGTGTGGACCGCACCCAGCGGGACCACCTCGGGGCACCAGCAGGTCGCCCTGCCCGATGCCGCCGGCAAGTCCGACGTCCTCGTGCGGTTCCACTTCACCGCGTCGTGGGGCTACTACTGGGAGATCGACAACGTCCAGATCGGCTCGCTGTCGCTGTCGCCGCTCGACGGTGGCCTGGTGGCGGGCAACGTCACCGACCAGAACACCGGTGACGGCGTCAACGGCGCGACGGTGACCAACACCGCCGACGACACCGAGACGACGACCAGCGCGCCGACCCCGGACGACTCCGGCCTGGCCGACGGCTTCTGGTGGATGTTCAACGCGGGCAGCGGGAGCCGCACCTACAGCGTCACCAAGGGCGGCTACAGCGACGGGTCGGTCACGACCAACCTCGTGTCCGACTACATCGCCAAGGCCGACGTGGCGCTCGCCGCGGGACAGGTGACGGTCAACCGGACCACGCTCAAACGGACCGTGGACTGGAAGGCCAGCAAGTCCGGCCGGGTGAAGTTCACCAACACCGGCACCGCTCCGGCGACCATCCAGGTCGGCGAGCAGGCCGGTGGCTTCCAGGTGCTCGCCAAGCACGGTGCGAAGTTGCACCGGGTCAAGGCCGACGTCACGATGCACTCGGCGGCCAAGGCGGCCAGCTCGAAGTTCGGGGCCAAGTCGAACGCGATCAAGCGGCACGACGCGACGCCGAGCGATTCGACCTGGGAGTCCATCGCCGACCTGCCGGTGGCCATGCAGGACAACGTGGCCGGCGTGAACAACGGGATCCTCTACTCCGCGTTCGGCTTCAACGGCAGCGCGGACACCAAGGACCTGTACGCCTACGACCCCGACACCGGCGCCTGGACGCAGAAGGCCAGTGCGGCGGACACGCGGGAGTCGCCGGCGCACGGCTGGATCGGTGGCAAGTGGTACATCAGCGGTGGCTGGGGCTCGGACGCCAACCCGGACCCGAAGACCGAGGTGTACGACCCCGCGTCGGACAGCTGGAGCACGGCGGCGGAGAACCCGTCACCGCTGGCCGGCTCGGGTAGCGCCACGCTCGGCGGCAAGCTCTACGTCGTCGGCGGCTGCACCGACACCTGCGGGTCCACCGTGGCCCAGGTCTACGACCCGTCGGCGGACTCCTGGAGCCCGATCGCGGACTACCCGGAGCCGGTCTCCTGGGAGGCCTGTGGTGGCATCGCCGGATCGCTGTACTGCGCCGGCGGCACCACCGACGCGGGTGCGCTGAGCTCGGCGTACAAGTACGACCCGGGCACCGACTCGTGGAGCCCGATCGCCGACCTTCCGGTCGACCTCTGGGGTTCGCAGTACGTCGCGGCCAACGGGCTGCTGCTGGTCTCCGGTGGTGTGACGGCGCAGAGCACGCAGATCACCAACGAGGGCTACGCCTACGACCCGCAGTCCGGGGAGTGGACGTCGTTGCCGAACTCCAACACGGCGGTCTACCGGGCCGGTAGTGCCCTCGGGTTCTACAAGGTGGGTGGCAGCCCCGGTGGCGCGTTCAGCCCGCCGCTGGCCACGGTCGAGCTCCTTCCGGGCTTCGACCAGGGCGGCACCAGCGACGTCACGTGGCTGTCCGAGAACAAGGACACCCTGACGCTGGCGCCGGGTCAGACCAAGGCGATCAGGGTCACGATGGACTCCGACGTGCCCGAGATCACCCAGCCCGGCACCTTCACCGCGAGCCTGGTGTTCCAGACCGACACGCCCTACCAGGTCGACCCGGTGGCGGTCACGATGAAGGTCCGGAACCCCGACACGTGGGGCAAGATCAGGGGCACCGTCACCGACGAGGACGGCGCTGCCGTCCCGGGCGCGACGGTCGAACTGGACAGCTGGGCAACCCACTACACGCTGAAGACCGACAGGGACGGCAAGTACGTCCTGTGGTTGGACGCGCGCAACAACCCGATCACCATGATCGTCGCCAAGGACGGCTACCGCCCGCAGACGCTCACGGTCAACATCAAGGAGGGCAAGACGGTCACGCGCAACTTCGTGCTGAAGAAGCCGTAGCGGTGTAGGCCGTGGACGGAGTGGGCCGGGCGCGCTGCCCGGCCCACTTCGTCGTCTCGCGAGGGAGGACCACCCGCGGCGACGACGAACGTCCGGACGGAGCGTCGCGAGGCTGCCGCCGAGGAGCCGCGGCCCAGGCCATAGAGTCGGGGTTCGTGGCTGAGCTCGTCTTCTTCTCCGGGACCATGGACTGCGGCAAGTCGACCCTGGCGCTGCAGATGGACCACAACCACGCCGCCCGGGGGCGCGGCGGTCTCATCTTCACCCGGCACGACCGGGCGGGCGAGGCGGTGCTGTCCTCCCGGCTCGGCCTGTCCACGACCGCCCTGGAGGTGACCGACGAGCTCGACTTCTGGGACGTCATCGCCCAGCAGGCCACGCACGGTCGGCGGGTGGACTACCTCATCTGCGACGAGGCGCAGTTCTACACGCCGGAGCAGGTCGAGCAGCTGGCCCGCCTCGTCGATGAGATGGGCATCGACGTCTACGCGTTCGGCATCACCGCCGACTTCCGGGCCGAGCTCTTCCCGGGCTCGCGGCGGCTGATCGAGCTCGCTGACCGCACCGAGGTGCTGCAGGTCGAGGCGCTCTGTTGGTGCGGGCGCCGCGCCACCCACAACGCCCGGGTGGTCGAGGGCGTCATGGTCGTCGAGGGCGCCCAGGTGGTGGTGGGTGACACGGCGGAGGCGCCCGCGGGTGTCGTCGAGTACGAAGTGCTCTGCCGCCGCCACCACATGCGCCGTATGACGTCGCACGCCGCCCGCGCGGC
>CAYRLV010000260.1:0-2194 GCA_964425155.1 uncultured Ornithinicoccus sp.
CCCCCCCCCCCCCCCCCCCCACCCCCGCCCCCCCCCCCCCCCCCCCCCGCCGCCCCCCCCCCCGCGCCGCCCCCCCCCCCCCCCCCCACTTTCGTGTGCTCGAGGGAGGATCCTGTGCCGGAGCGGACGTGCTCAGCGGAAACGCTGGCCCTCGTCCCGGCGGTACGCCCACACCGCGAACGCCAGCGTGCCGGCGGTCCACACCGCCACGCCGACGACGGTCCACGCCGACAGTCCCTCTCCGAGCGCGCCCCACTCGAGCAGGTCGCGGCCGAGCCGCGAGGGCAGGAACCGCGAGAACGTGTCGAGCCAGGAGGGGAACATCTGGGGAGGCAGGAACAGCCCGCCACCGAACGCCATACCGAACATCAGCACCTGGGCGACCGCGATCGCCGCCTTCGCCGACATCGAGTAGCCGACCGCCAGCCCCGCGAAGAGGAACGGCAGCGCACCGACCGCGAGCAGCGGTGCGCAGAACAGGAACCGGCCGACGCCCACCGACGCGTCGGTGAGCAGCCAGGAGACCACCAGCAACGGCACCAGCGCCAGCAGCGACCACACCAGGCCGTTGAGCAGCCGGGCGCCGATCCGCGGGCCGGTGCCCGCCGGGAGGGTGCGCAGGTAGGGGTCCCACGGCTTCTCCCGGTCGTCCGCGACGCCGACGCCGAAACTGAACAGGCAGTTGGACATCACCGCGAAGTAGCACATCGCGAGGGTGGCCTGCGTGGCGAGCACGCGATCACCGGCGACCTCGCGCATCGGCACCACGAAGAACAGGAACGCCAGCGTCGGGAACACCATCGAGCCGACCACCGCGATCGGCACCCGGATGGTCTCCAGGAACGTGAACCGGGTGTACAGGAGGGTCAGGCTACGGACGTCACTCATCGGGACGGCACCTCCGTCGTGGCCGCGGGACCCACTGGGGCGGGCTCGGATCCGCCCGCCTTGCCGCCGAGGCGCGACGTCGCAGCCCCGCCGGTCATCGCCTGGAACGCCTCCTCCAGGGTCGCGCCCCGCACCTGCAGGTCGCGGAACGGTATGTCGTGCCGCACCAGCGCGCGCACCGCGTCGTCCGCGTCGGTCACGTAGAGCACCTCGCGACCGCGCTCGGTCGCTCGGCGGACCAGACCCGGCACGGAGTCCAGCCCGGCCCCCACCGGTGTGACGCCGTCCGGGAGCCGCAGGCTCAGCAGCTGCACACCGACCGCGGCCAGCACCCGGTCGAGCGAGTCGTCCGCGAGCACCCGGCCACCGTCCACGACGACGACCCGCTCGGCGAGCGCCTCGATCTCCTCGAGGTAGTGGCTGGTGATCAGCACCGCCGTCCCGGCCTCGTGCACCTCGCGCAGCGCCTGCCAGAGCTCGTGCCGCGCGTCGACGTCCAGCCCGGTGGTGGGCTCGTCGAGCAGCACCAGCTCGGGCCGCCCGACGAGCGCGAGCGCCACCGACAGCTTGCGCCGCTGCCCGCCGGACAGCCCGCCGGTCTGCCGGCGCAGCAGCCCCCCGAGCCCGAACCGCGCCAGCAGCTCGTCGGTGGGCACCGGGTCCGGGAAGTGCCCCGCGACCCACCGCACCACCTCGCCGACCCGCAGGTTGCCCGGCAGCGCGGTCTCCTGCGGGGTGGCGCCGAGCCGGCGCCGCATGGCGGGGTCCTGCGGCGATCCACCGAACAGCTCGACCACGCCCTCGTGCGGACGGCGCAGGCCGAGCAGCAGGTTGATCACGGTGGACTTCCCCGCCCCGTTGGGTCCGAGCAGACCGAGCATCTCCCCCGATCGGATGGTCAGGTCCACGCCGGCCAACGCGGTGACGTCGCCGTATCGGCGCACCACCCCACGCAGCTGCGCGACGGGTTCGGTGGTCATCGGTTCTCCCCTGAGTGGTGGTGGGTCGGTCGAGGGCTGAGGTCGGGCACGATTCCGAGTTTGTGATGCAAAGTGCTGGGTACTTTGTACCGCAAACTCCGCGACGAGTCCACCGCTTTCCCTCCGGTACGGCGCAGTGCCGCCCCATGCCCGCTCGGCACCGTGGAGGCGGCGAGGATCCGGCTCTGGTGAGGCGACGGCATACCTGGGCGTGGTCGTGTCTGCACGCGTCGAGTTCCTTCCTGCACACCTCGACGGTAGGGAGCGTGGGTCGGGTGGCGGCAGGGCCGTGAGTCCCCACTCGGCCGGTACATCCGTCCCGTCCC
>CAYRLV010000260.1:2294-5904 GCA_964425155.1 uncultured Ornithinicoccus sp.
ATCTTCGTGAGGGATCTTCGTGAGGTTGGGTGCCCTCTCCGGGGCCGAAACCTCACGAAGATTCCCCACAGGGTCGGGGCGCGGGGGGCACGGTGGGGTGCGGGCGGCGGCGGGCGAGCGGCGGGTGTCGGTGCGAGGTGGCAGGCTGGGACGGTCATGGTTACCGACGTGCTCGCACGGTTCTCCCCCGCCACGCAGGAGTGGTTCCGGGCCTCCTTCGCCGCGCCCACGGCGGCCCAGGCGGGAGCGTGGGACGCGATCAGCAGCGGTCAGCACACCCTGGTGGTGGCCCCGACCGGGTCCGGCAAGACCCTGTCGGCGTTCCTCTGGGCGCTCGACCGGCTGGCCGCCGAGCCGGTTCCCGAGCAACCGCTGCGCCGCTGCCGGGTCCTCTACGTCTCCCCGATGAAGGCCCTCGCCGTCGACGTCGAGCGCAACCTGCGCTCTCCCCTGGTGGGCATCGGCCACGCCGCCTCGAGGCTCGGGCTCCCGGCCCCGGACGTGAGCGTCTCGGTCCGGTCCGGCGACACCCCCGCCGCCGAGCGCCGCACCTTCGCCCGGCGGCCGTCCGACGTGCTCATCACCACCCCGGAGTCGCTGTTCCTGCTGCTCACCTCGCAGGCACGCGAGGCCCTGACCGGCGTGGAGACGGTGATCGTCGACGAGATCCACGCCGTCGCCGGCACCAAGCGGGGCGCGCACCTGGCGCTCAGCCTCGAGCGCCTCGACGCCCTGCTCGAGCGCCCGGCCCAGCGGGTCGGACTGTCCGCGACGGTCCGCCCGGTGGACGAGGTGGCGCGGTTCCTGGCCGGCGGCCGGCCGGTCACCACGGTGCAGCCGCCCTCGGGCAAGGAGTGGGACCTGTCGGTCGTCGTCCCGGTGGCCGACATGGAATCGATCGGCGAGGTGGTCGAGGACGACCTCACCGGCCCGGCCGCCGGTGAGCCCCAGCGGGTCTCGATCTGGCCGCACGTCGAGGAGCGGATCGTCGACCTCGTCGCCGACCACCGCTCGACGCTGGTCTTCGCCAACTCGAGACGGCTCGCCGAGCGGCTCACCGCACGGCTCAACGAGATCTGGGCCGACCGTCTCGACCAGGCCGCCAGTGACGACGCCGGCGACGGCCGCGAGGCCGGTCGACGAGCCGGCTCCGCGACGGAGGCGACCGCCGCCGGTGGGGTGGGCGGACGCCATACCGGCGCGACGCCACCCGAGGTGGGCGGACGCCATACGGGTCGGACACCGGCGGAGCTGATGGCGCAGTCGGGGCAGAGCCACGGAGCCCCCGGCGTGCTCGCGCGCGCCCACCACGGCTCGGTGAGCAAGGAGCAGCGGGCGCAGATCGAGGACGACCTCAAGGCCGGGCGGCTGCCGGCCGTGGTCGCCACCAGCTCGCTCGAGCTCGGCATCGACATGGGCGCGGTCGACCTGGTCATCCAGGTCGAGTCGCCGCCGAGTGTGGCCAGCGGACTGCAGCGGGTCGGTCGCGCCGGGCACCAGGTGGGGGCGGTGTCGCCGGGCGTGCTGTTCCCGAAGTTCCGCGGCGACCTGGTGCAGACCGCCGTCGTCGTCGAGCGCATGCGCGCCGGCCAGATCGAGGAGCTGCGGGTGCCCGCCAACCCGGTGGACGTGCTCGCCCAGCAGGTCGTCGCGATGTGTGCCATGGACGACTGGCCGGTGGACGAGCTCGAGGCGCTGGTGCGGCGGGCCGCGCCGTTCGGTGCGCTGCCGCGGTCGATCCTCGAGTCGGTGCTCGACATGCTGTCCGGCCGCTACCCGAGTGACGAATTCGCCGAGCTGCGACCACGACTCGTCTGGGACCGCGTTGACGGCGTGCTGTCCGGGAGGCGCGGCGCCCAGCGGCTCGCCGTCACCAGCGGCGGCACCATCCCCGACCGGGGACTGTATGGCGTGTTCCTCGCCTCCGCGGAGGGTCCCGGTCGGCGGGTGGGCGAGCTGGACGAGGAGATGGTCTACGAGTCCCGCGTGGGCGACGTCTTCACCCTCGGCACCACCTCATGGCTGATCGAGGACATCACCCACGACCAGGTGCTCGTCAGCCCGGCTCCGGGCCAGCCGGGGCGGCTGCCGTTCTGGAAGGGTGATGCGCCCGGTCGACCGGCCGAATTGGGGCGCGCCGTGGGCGGATTCGTGCGCGAGCTCGTCGCGCTCCCGCCCGACGAGGCACGTGCACGGGTGGCGCGAGCCGGGCTGGACGCGTGGGCCACCGACAACCTACTCGCCTACCTCGACGAGCAGCGCGAGGCGACCCGGCACGTGCCCGACGACCGCACCATCGTGGTCGAGCGGTTCCGCGACGAGCTGGGCGACTGGCGCATCGTCGTGCACTCGCCGTTCGGTGCCCCGGTGCACGCGCCGTGGGCCCTGTGCCTGGCGGCGCGGATGCGCCAACGGTTCGGTGTGGACGTGCAGGCGATGCACGGCGACGACGGCATCGTGCTGCGGCTGCCGGACCTCGAGTTCGACCTCGAGGACTCACTGACGGACGCGCCGGGTGCCGAGGCGGAAGGCGCGAGACCCCGCTCGGCGGGCGCGGACCTCACCGCCGAGCTGCTGTCGCTGATCACCCTCGAGCCGGACGACGTGCACGACCTGGTCACGACCGAGATCGGCGGATCCGCGTTGTTCGCGGCGCGGTTCCGTGAGTGCGCGTCGCGGGCGCTGCTGCTGCCCCGACGCAACCCCGGCAAGCGGCAGGCGCTGTGGCAGCAGCGGCAGCGGTCGGCCCAGCTGCTCGAGGTGGCCAGCCAGTACCCGTCGTTCCCCATCGTGCTCGAGACGGTGCGCGAGTGCGTCCAGGACGTGTTCGACGTGCCGGGGCTCACCGAGCTGATGCGTGACGTCGAGGCCCGGCGGGTGCGGCTGGTCCACGTCGAGACGCCGACGCCGTCGCCGTTCGCCAAGAGCCTGCTGTTCGGCTACGTCGCCCAGTTCCTCTACGAGGGCGACTCCCCGCTGGCCGAGCGCCGGGCCGCCGCCCTGGCCCTCGACCCGTCCCTGCTGTCCGAGCTGCTCGGGCGTGGCGAGGGCGCGGCGCTGCGCGACCTGCTCGACCCCGAGGCCTTGGCCCGCACCGAGTCGGAGCTGCAGCGGCTCGCCGAGGGCCGACGGTGTCGCGACGCGGAGGACGTGGCCGACCTGGTGCGGGTGCTGGGAGCACTGCCGCACCAGGCGATCCTCGACCGCTGTGTCGAGGGGACGGGTGCCAGCACCCTCTCCGGCTGGCTGGTGGAGCTCGAGGGCGAGCGGCGGCTGATCCGGGTGCGGGTGGCGGGCGAGGAGCGGTGGTCGGCGATCGAGGACGCCGGGCGGTTGCGCGACGCGCTCGGCGTGGCCCTGCCGGTCGGCGTGCCCGAGGTGTTCCTCGAGCCGGTGCCCGACCCGCTCGGCGACCTGGTGATGCGATTCGCCCGCACCCACGGGCCGTTCACCGCGCGCACGGTCGCGGCGTGGTTCGGTCTCGGGCAGGCCGTCGCCGTCGGCGCACTGCGCCGCTTGGTCGAGTCCGGCCGGCTGGTCGAGGGCGAGCTGCGACCGATCGAGTCGGGGGGCGGCGAGCACGGACCCGACTACTGCGACGCCGAGGTGC
>CAYRLV010000261.1:0-5881 GCA_964425155.1 uncultured Ornithinicoccus sp.
ACCTCGTACTGCGCGACGTGCCGGTTGACCCGGCGCAGCAGCTCGCACTCCAGCGCCGACATCGAGCGGTTCGCGCGGTCGCCGGGTGGACGGGTCAGGGTGTCCGGCTCGAGGCCGAGCAGCCGCTCGAACACGTGGTAGAGCCGGGTCCGGTCCCGCTCGTCGAGCACCACGACGGTCACCCGGTCGGCGCCGAGCGCCTCGACCCACCGCGCCACGAGGGCTCCGTGGTCGTGCCGGGTCCAGAAGCTCATCCCGCGCGCCTCCGGGGTGTCCGCGAGCACCCACTCCAGCCACGACCCGTAACGCCGGGTCCGGCCGCTCTTGAGCGTCTGCTGCCACGACGACGGCAGGATCCGCGCCAGCGACCGCAGCGTCACCACGACGTGCAGCCGGTCGACGCCGAAGTCAGCCCCGATCCGCCTGGCCTGCTCGAGGTCCGCCCCGTCGAAGAACTCACTGCTGATGACCACGCGGCCGCGCGCCCGGCGGGTCTGTGTGACCAGCCGCTCCCACTCGCTGATCGGGAACCCACCGCCCCCGCGCTCGCGGAAGCCGAAGGTGTGCCCGAGCAGCGCCATCGCCTCCCGCGAGTGCTGGTTCCCGCGGCCGGGGTAGGTCACCCCCGCGGCGGTCAACTGCGGCCGGGACGCCGCCAGCGCCGCCTGGATCGCCGTCGTGCCCGTCTTGTGCGGGCCGATGTGCAGCAGCACGGACCCCTCCGGCAGCGGGGAGAGGTCGGCCAGGTCACTCACCGTCGTCGCATCCACACCGGGAAGCAAAGCACACCGGTATGGCGAGCAACGCACCCCACGCGCCCGCTCGCCATACGCGGGGGACCGGCCGGGTGGGCGTCGGCGCTCAGTCGCGCCAGGGGATCGTGTCGACCGACACGGTGACCTCGTCGAGCACCTCCGGCAGCACGTCGACCCCGGTGCCGGGGCCCTCCGGGACCCGGACGTGCCCGTCCTCGAGGACGAACGGCGCGGTCAGGTCGGTGCGGTAGTAACGGTCCGAGGCGGAGGTGTCGCCGGGCAGGGTGAACCCGGGCAGTGCGGCCAGGGCGAGGTTGGGGGCGCGGCCGATGCCGGTCTCGAGCATCCCGCCGCACCACACCGGCACCCCGTTGGCGTGCGCCACGTCGTGGATGCGCCGGGCCTCGAGGTAGCCGCCGACCCGCGACGGCTTGATGTTGATGATCTCCGCCGCGCCGAGCGCGATCGCGGTCGCGGCGTCGCGGGCGGAGTGGATCGACTCGTCGAGACAGACGGGTGTCCGGAGGCGCTGGGCCAGGGCGGCGTGTCCGCGCAGGTCGTCCGGTGGCAGCGGCTGCTCGATGAGCAGCAGGTCGAATTCGTCCAGCCGGGAGAGGTGTCCGGCGTCGAGCAGGGTGTAGGCCGCGTTGGCGTCGACCTGGAGCGGGATGTCGCCGAATCGGTCGCGGATCACCCGCACCGGCTCGAGGTCCCAGCCCGGCTCGATCTTGAGCTTGATCCGCACGTAGCCCTGGTCGAGGTAGCGCCCGACCGTCTCGACGAGGTGCTCGACCCGGTCCATGATGCCGACCGAGACACCGGCCGGCACCCGGTCGCTGACGGAGCCCAGATGATCGGCGAATCCGATTCCGGCAGTGCGCAACTCGGCGTCGAGGATGGCGGTCTCGAGCACGTGCTTCGCCATCGGGTTGCCGGTGACGGGTGCCAGTGCCGGCCCGACGTGACGGGCGGCGAGCCGGTCCCCCAGCGCCACGAGCCGCGGGACCAGGTGGTCACGCACGACCAGCGCGGCGCCGGCGAGGAACTCCTCGGAATACAACGGATCCGGCTCGGCGCCGCACTCCGACCAGCCCTCCACGCCGTCCTCGGTCACCACCCGGAGCAGGAACGTCTCGCGGTCGTATGACGTGCCGTACGACGTGCGGAACGGCGCCACCAGTGGCAGGGCCACGTGTCGGATCTCGAGGTGGTCGACCCTCATACCTGCTCCTCCTCCTGCGGCCCGGCAGCCCCGTGCGCGCCCGCCGGGTCTCGGCTGAAGTGGTAGCACCCGTCGCGGGTGAACCCGTCGGCGACCCAGCCGTCCGCGAGGGCTGCGGTGAACGCCGTCCGTGCCGTGAGCCGCCAGGCCGTGCCGGCGGCCCGGTCCGCGGTACGCAGCGCCATGATGTCGGACGGCACCCGGAGCCACCGGTGCGCCTCGTCCTGCCAGGCACAGGGCTGGCGGTCCGGGCCGAGGGACAGCACCTCGCCGCGCGGCGGAGGCGGCTCGGGGAGCCGGCCCGCGACGGCGTCCGCCACGTGCGCGCTGTCCAGCTCCCACCGCGCCACCAGGCGGTCGCCGACCTCGCCGGCGTTCTGCTGGTCGTGCATCTCGCCGTAGAACGCCACCTCGTACTCCGCCACACGCACCCCGAGCTTGGCCAGGTTGAAGCGCGCGTTGCGGGCGCCGAGCGGGTCGAACGTCCACTCCATCGCGGTCAGCCCGGCGGACAGGGCCCAATCCCGCTGGTGCAGCTTCAGCGCGCGTCCCACGCCCCGGTCGGCGTGTCCCGGGCGGACCGCGGCCAGGTAGCCGTAGCACTCCCCCGGCCGGCTCCGGCCGACGGCGGCGGCACCGAGCAGCTGGTCGCCGGCCGTGGCGACCGACACGAGCCCGCCGGCGTGGACCAGGCTGCGCAGCACCTCGCTGTGCATCGGGACGCCCTCCTCGCCCCGCCCCCAGACCTCGGCGAACAGGTCGGACACCCGACGCAACCGCTCGGGGTCCCGCACCTCGTCGACGTTCACGGCCTCCACGGCAGCCATGGTGGTGCACCACCGCCCGGCCCGTCGAGGGGCCACCCTGCGAGATTCCCTCCGGGAGGGCTACCCGAAACCGCTCGGTGCCGCTAGGTTTCAGCCCACCGCCGGACACCGGCGGGCACCACCGGGGCCACACCAGTGGGAAGGGGCTCGCCATGGCCATGACCCTGAAGGCGCAGTTGATGCGGCGCAAGCCGCTGGCGGCTTCCCACGCCGCCGATCCGGACCACGCGCACTCGGGACCGGACCTCGGCCGGAGCATCGGGACCTTCCAGCTGATGCTCTTCGGCGTCGGCGGCACGGTCGGGACGGGAATCTTCTTCGTGCTCCAGGAGGCGGTGCCCGATGCCGGGCCCGCGGTGCTGGTCGCGTTCCTGCTCGCGGGGTTCGCCGCCGGCCTGTCGGCGATCTGCTACGCCGAGCTCGCCGGAGCCATCCCGGTCAGCGGCTCGACCTACTCCTACGCCTACCACGCGCTGGGCGAGGTGTTCGCGATGGTCATCGCCGGGTGCGTGATCCTCGAGTACGGCGTGGCCGGCAGCGCCGTGGCGGTCGGATGGAGCGGCTACTTGGGCGAGCTGTTGGACAAGACCGTGGGGATCCAGATCCCCGAAGCGCTGTCCTACTCCCCCATCCCGGTCGACGGCTCGACCACCGGCGTGGTCAACCTGCCCGCCATCGTGCTGGTGGTGCTGTGCTCCCTGCTGCTGGTCCGCGGGGCGAACGAGTCGGCCAAGGTCAACACGATCATGGTGCTGATCAAGCTCGCGGTGCTGGTGCTGTTCGCGATCATCGGGCTGACCGCCTTCCAGGCGGACCGGTTCGAGAACTTCTGGGCGTCCGGGTCGGCGGGCATCACCGCCGCCGCCGGCACGATCTTCTTCTCCTTCATCGGGCTCGACTCCATCTCCACCGCGGGTGAGGAGGTCAAGAACCCGCAGAAGGCCCTGCCGCTCGCGCTGATGGGCGCGCTGGTGACGGTGGTCGGGATCTACCTGCTGGTCGCGGTCGCCGGGGTCGGCGCCCAGCCGCTGGAGGAGTTCTCCAGCAAGGAACAGCAGAACGCCGGCCTGTCCGTGATCCTCGAGAACATCACCGGTTCCGCGATCCCCGGCACCATCCTCGCCGCCGGTGCAGTCATCTCGATCTTCTCGGTCACCCTGGTCACGCTCTACGGCCAGACGCGGATCCTGTTCGCCATGGGTCGCGACCGGATGCTGCCCGACCGGTTCGCCGAGGTGGACTCCCGCACCCTCACCCCACGCTTCAACACGTATGTCGTGATGGTGGTCGTCTCGCTCATCGCCGGGTTCGTGCCGGCCGACTACCTGTGGGACACCGTCTCGATCGGCACCCTGATCGCCTTCTCCGTCGTGGCGACCGGCGTCCTCGTGCTCCGGCGCACCATGCCGGACCTGCACCGGCCGTTCAAGGTGCCGGGCTACCCGGTGACTCCGCTGCTGACCATCGCCGCCTGCATCTACGTGCTGTCCGGGCTCGCGGCGATCACCTGGCTGATCTTCGGCTGCTGGCTCGTGGTGATCCTCGGCTACTACTTCCTGGTCGGGCGGCACCGGTCCCGGCTGACCGAGGAGGTGCTGACCCGATGACGCTGCTCGCCGGCCACGCGTTCGGTCACGAGGACGGGTCCGGGATCGAGCTCGGCACCGTGCTCGCCCGCTCGATCGGCACCGACCTGCGCGTCGTCGTCGTGGTCCCCGCCCCGTGGCCGACGCCGGCGGCCGAGGGCACCGACCGCGAGTTCGAGCAGTGGGCGGTGGAGACCGGCGACGCCGCGGCGGCGGAGGCCCGCGCCCTGGCCGCCGAGCTGGCGCCCGACCTGTCCTGCCAGGTGGAGGTGGTGCGTGGCCGGTCGGTGCCGGCCACGCTGGTCGAGCAGGCCGAGCGCCACGAGGCCTCGATGATCGTCCTGGGTGGCGGCCATCAGGGTCCCTACGGGCAGGTCGTCACCGGCACCACGGCCGACCGGCTGCTGCACTCCTCCCCCGTGCCGGTCGCCGTCGCGACCCGCGGCTACCGCAGCGGGGACGTGCGGGAGGTGGGTCGGGCCACCTGTGCCTTCCGGGGCGACGAGGTGTCCCGGCGGATGCTCGAGGAGACCGCGGAGATCTGCCGCGAGGTGGACGGGTCGCTGCGGATCGTGACCTTCGCCGTGCGGGGCCGCAACGTCTACCCCGCCGCGGTCGGTCCGCAGGCCGAGGACCTGGTCCTGGACGCCTGGGTCCGCCGCGCCGAGGGCCTGCAGCAGGAGGCCGTGGACGACCTGAAGGCGCAGGGCCGACTGCCCGCGCGCGTGGAGACCGTGGTCGCGACCGGTCGGTCCTGGGCCGCGGCGCTGGACAACATCCCCTGGGAGCGCGACGACCTGCTGGTCATCGGCTCCTCACCGGCGAGCTTCCTGTCCCGGCTGTTCCTCGGGTCCAACGGCGCGAAGATCCTGCGGTCCTCACCGGTGCCGGTCGTCGTCGTGCCCTGAGCGCGTGACGCCGGATGCCTGCTGTCGCCCGGACCGGTCTCGCGGGCGGAATCCGCCACGAAACCGGTCCGGCGCACCGACGGGGTGAACCGAGCAGCGCTCAGACGACGCTGCGGTAGCGGACCACGCCGCTGAAGATGGGACGCTTCTGCGTCGGGATGCCCGGCTTGCCGGAGTCGTACATCATGCCGCCACCCGCGTAGATGCCGACGTGCCAGCTGCCGATGAACACCAGGTCGCCCGGCTTCGGGTTGCTCGTGGGGCGGAAGTGCGCCATCTGCGCGTAGGTGGTGCGCGGCGCGGAGATGCCGACCCGCCCGAGCACGTACTGGACGTAGCCCGAGCAGTCGAAGCCGGTGGACGGCGACTCCCCGCCCCAGCGGTACATGATGCCGGTGTACTTGGCCGCCGTGGCCAGGATCCGCTCGCGGACCGAGCCGCGGTTGGTGTCCCGCGACGGCGCGGACGAGTCGCGGTCCGTGCTGGACGACGGCGACAGGCGCATCTTGGCGGCGGTCTTGGGGCCGACGATGCCGTCGACGAGCAGGCCGTGGCGGCCCTGCCAGCGCTTGACCGCGGCCAG
>CAYRLV010000262.1:0-5843 GCA_964425155.1 uncultured Ornithinicoccus sp.
CCGCCCCTCCGGCCCCCCCGAACTCGGTTCCGAATCTCCGTGAGGTTTGGTGCCCTCTGAGGGCACCAAACCTCACGAAGATTCCCCACGGAGATACGGGTCAGGAGTCGAAGCCGAGGCCGAGGCGGTCGAGGGTCCGCAGCCAGACGTCGCGGTGGCCGGCATTCTCGTCCGCCCGGGCGAGGCTGCGCCGGGTCAGCTCGATCCCGGCCCAGCGCACCGGTTCCGGCGGCCAGGGCACCGGCTTGCGCCGCACCATGGACAACCGGGTCCGTTCGGTGTCGCGCCGGGCCAGCAGATCGAGACAGACCTGGGCGCCGAACCGGGTTGCCCCCACCCCGAGCCCGGTGTAGCCGAGCACCGAGACCAGCTTGCCGCCGCAGGCACGGTGCCACGAGGCGCTGAACCGGGTGGAGGTGTCGATCGCCCCACCCCAGGTGTGCGTGACGCGCACGCCGGCCAGGCTCGGGAAGGTCTCGAGCAGGTGGGTGTAGAGCAGCCGCTCGGTCTCCGCCCGACGCGCCCGGGACGGCGACAGGTCCGAACCGAAGTAGTAGAGCGCGTCGTAGCCGCCGAAGCACACCCGGTCGTCGCTCGTGAGCCGGTAGTAGTGGAACTGGTTGCCGGCGTCACCGACCCCCTCACGCCCCTCCCAGCGCAGCGACGCACGCTGGTCGTGGGTCAGGGGTTCGGTCGCGATGACGTGGTCCCACACCGGCACGACCCAGGCGCGGTGTCGACGCACCGGAGACGGGAAGGCGTTCGTGCCGAGCACGACCTGACGGGCCCGCACGGTGCCGCGCGACGTGGTCAGCTCGACCCGGTCCCCGGCGTCCCGGACCCGGGTCACCCGGCTCCCCTCGTGGATGACGGCGCCGCACCGCTCCACCGCGGCCGCCAGGCCCCAGGCCAGCTTGGCGGGGTGCACCATCGCCACGCCGCGCGGGTCGAACAGTGCCCCGCGGTAGGTCGGCGAGTCCACCCGCTCCCGGGTCTCGTCCGCCCCGAGCAGCTCGGGGCGCTCACCCAGGGACCGCAGTGCCTCGGCGTCCTCGCGCAGGCCCTCCACCTGCCAGTCCGCCACGGCGACGTCGAGCTCGCCGGTGCGCTCGAACTCGCAGTCGATCCGCTGCTCGCGCACGGTCTGCTCGATGCCGTCGAGGTTCTCGAGCCCGAGCCGGTGGAGGACCGGCATCTCGTCGGGCCACCGCGCCATCCCGTTGCCGACGCCGTGGGTGAGGCTCGCCGCGCAGAAGCCGCCGTTGCGCCCCGTCGCCGCCCAGCCGATCCGGCCCGCCTCGAGCAGCAGGACCCGCCGGTGCGGTTCCTCCTGCAGGGCGCACCACGCGGCCCACAGGCCGGTGAACCCACCGCCCACCACGACCAGGTCGACGCTCGCGTTGCCGTCGAGCGCCGGCCGCGGGCCCGGGCGGTCGGGATCGTCGAGCCACAACGGGGTGGACGCGGCGCCGGACAGAGCCGCGTCCACCGCCCCGTCACCCGGCGTGCTCACTCCACCACCTTGTTGCGACGGGCGCTGATGACCTGACCGGCCGCGACCGCGATCAGCGCCACGAGGAACATCACGGTGCCGATCACGTTGATCTGCACCGGAGTTCCCCGTTGGGCCGCGCCCCAGATGTACATCGGGAACGTCACGTCGGACCCGGCGTTGAAGTTGGTGATGATGTAGTCGTCGAAGGACAACGAGAAGGCCAGCAACGCCCCCGCGGCGATACCCGGGGCCACCAGCGGGAAGGTCACCCGCATGAACGCCTGGCGCTCGTTGGCGTAGAGGTCGGCGGCCGCCTCCTCGAGCCGCGGGTCGAGGCCCGCCACGCGCGCCTTGACCGTGACGATCACGAACGACACGCAGAACATCACGTGGGCGATGATGATCGTCCAGGCCCCGAGGGGGAACCGGAGGCCGATGAACAGGGTCAGCAGGCTCGAGCCCATGACGACCTCCGGGGTCGCCATCGGCATGAAGATGAGCAGGTTGATCATGGCCCTGCCCCGGAACCGGTGCCGGGTGAGCGCGAACGCGGCGAGCGTCCCGAGGACGGTGGCCAGGATCGTCGCGGTGACGCCGATCCGCAGGCTGAGTCCCAGCGCCTGGCACATCCCGGGTGCACCGCACGGGTGCAGCCAGGCGTCCAGCGAGAACGACGACCACGAGTAGTTGAACCGCCCGGTCGGGTCGTTGAACGAGAAGATCACGACGATGACGTTGGGCAGCAGCAGGTAGACGAAGGCCAGGGCGCCGAGCACCACGATGATGTTGCGGCGCAGCCAGGCGACCGGGCCGCCCTTGCTCCGGGCCCGCACCGCGGGTCGGGTGGTGGTGGACATCAGACCAGCTCCTCGGTGCCGGCTCGTCGCACGTAGGTCATCACGATGACGAGGATGATGATGAGCAGGATGAAGGACATCGTGGCGGCCTGCGGGTAGTCGAGCACGCGCAGGAACTGCCCGTCGATGACCTGGCCGATCATGGTCGACCGGGTGTTGCCCAGCAGCACGGAGTTGATGTAGTCACCGGCGGCCGGGATGAACGTGAGCAGCGTCCCCGCGACGACCCCGGGCATGGACAGCGGCAGCGTCACCCGCCGGAACGCGACGATCGGGCGGGAGTAGAGGTCGCCGGCGGCCTCGAGCAACCGCGGGTCGAGCCGGTCCAGGCTGGCGTAGAGCGGCAGCACCATGAACGGCAGGAAGTTGTAGGTGAGTCCCGCCACGACCGCGAACGGCGAGGCCAGCAAGGTGTCGTTGTCGGTCAGGTTCAGCCACTGCAGCAGGTCGGTCAGGTGGGTCTGCTGGAAGAACCACACCACGGGCCCGCCGCTGGACAGGATCGTCTTCCACGCCAGCGTCCGGATCAGGAAGCTGGTGAAGAACGGGGCGATGACCAGCACCAGCAGGATGTTCTTCCAGCGCCCCGACTTGTGCGCGATCATGTACGCCAGCGGGTAGCCGATCAGCAGCGCGGCGATCGTCGCCAGCGCCGCGAACCCGATGGACCGCGCGTAGTGCGGCCAGTAGCCCTGCAGGGTCTCCCAGTAGATGCCGAAGTTCCAGGTCATCGTCGTGCCGTCCTCGAACGAGCCGGTCTGCAACGACTGGGAACCCAGGAACACCATGGGGACCACGAAGAACACGGCGAGCCAGGCCATGGCCGGCAGCAGGAGCCAGTATGGCGTGAAGCGCCGCCGCTCGGGACGGTCCGGTGCGGAGGTGGTGGTCCCGCCACCACCCCCGACCGTGCCGAGGGCACTCACTGGGTGCCCCCGGTGGCGATGGCGACGGTGTCGTCATCGTCGCCGACGCGCTGGGCACCGGCGTTGGCGTCCTGCGCGGCGTCGAGGGCGAAACCGTGCTGGGGCGCCCACGACAGGCTGACCGCGTCGCCGTCGCGCAGCAGCGGGCTGCCGTCGTTCTGCGCGACCACGGTCACGGTCTGGTCCCAGGGCAACCGGACGAGGTACTGCGTCGAGACCCCGGTGAAGGACGCGTCCAGGATGGTGCCCTCGAGCCGGTTGCGGCCGGCACCGTCGGCGTCGGCCGCCGCGCGGATCGCGAGCTTCTCCGGTCGCACCCCCAGCCAGACCTTCCCGTCGGCTCGGGTGGAGCGCTCGGCCGGGAGGCCGAGCTTGTGGCCACCCACCTCCACGACCAGGTCGTCGCCGGACCGGTCCCGGATCTCGCCGGGGAGCAGGTTGGACTGTCCGAGGAAGTTGGCGACGAACGTCGACGTGGGACGTTCGTACAGTTCCGTGGGGGCGCCCATCTGCTCGATCAGCCCGGCGTTCATGACCGCGATGGTGTCGGCCATCGTCATGGCCTCCTCCTGGTCGTGCGTCACGTGCACGAAGGTGAGGCCGACGTCCTCCTGGATCTTCTTCAGTTCCAGCTGCATCTGCCGGCGAAGCTTGAGGTCCAGAGCACCCAGCGGCTCGTCCAGAAGAAGGACGGCGGGGTGGTTGACCAGGGCACGCGCGAGGGCCACGCGCTGCTGCTGGCCACCGGACAGCTGGGTCGGCTTGCGACCGGCGAGGTGGCCGAGCTCGACCAGCTCCAAGCCCTCCTTGGCCCGCTTGACGGCGTCCGACTGCTTGCGCCGCTTCAGCCCGAACGCCACGTTGTCGAGGATGCTCATGTGCGGGAAGAGGGCGTAGTTCTGGAACACGGTGTTGACCGGCCGCGCGTAGGGTTTGGCGTCGGTGATGTCGTCGTCGCCGATCGAGATGGTGCCCGCGGTGGGCTGCTCGAGACCGGCCACCATCCGCAAGGTGGTCGTCTTGCCGCAGCCGGAGGCACCGAGCAGGGCGAAGAACGACCCCTGCGGGACGGTGAGGGTCAGATCGTCGACCGCGGTGAAGTCGCCGAACCGCTTGGTGATGTTGACCAGGCTCAGGTCGCCTTGGCCGTCGGACGTGAGGGTCGGCATGGTCAGCCTCCGATCAGGGCCTGGAAGGCCCGGTTGAACTCGGTGTCCTGCTGGGCAGTGACTGCTTGGAAGACGTGCGACTTGGCGCGCACCTCGTCGTCGGGGAAGATCAGCGGGTTCTCGGCGACCTCGGGGTCCTCCTTGAGGAGGATCTTCTTGGCCCCCACCACCGGCGAGATGTAGTTGACGTAGTCCTCCACCTCGGCGGCGATCTCGGGCCGGTAGTAGAAGTTGATCAGCTTCTCCGCGTTGGTCTTGTGCGCCGCCTGGTTGGGGATGGTGAAGTTGTCGGACCAGAGCATGTGACCGGTGTCCGGCAGGACGTACCCCAGTTTCGGGTTGTCCGCCCGCAGCTGCACCACGTCGCCGGCCCACGCCATACAGGCAGCGATGTCTCCCGCCGCCAACCCCTGGCCGTACTCGTTCCCGGTGAATCCCTGGATCTGGCCCGCGGACTTGGCCTCCTTCAGGACGTCGATCGCGTCGTAGAACTCGTGCTCCTCGAAATCGGACGGGTCGCTGCCCATGGCGAGCATGGTGAGGCCGACGGTGTCGCGCATCTCGGTCAGCAGGGTGACCCTGCCGCGCAGCCGCTTGTCGTGCAGGAGCTGGTCGACGCTGGTCACCTTCACCCCGTCGGTGGCGGCGGGGTTGTAGGCGACCCCGGTGAATCCGCTCTGCCAGGGGACGGACATCTTGCGGCCCGGGTCGAAGCTGACGTCGCGCAGCGAGGGTTCGAGGTTCTTCAGGTTCGGGATGTTGTCGTGGTCCATCGGCTGCACCCAGGTCAGCCGGATGAACCGCTCCACCATCCAGTCGGTGACGATGACCAGGTCACGGCCGGTGTTGCGGCCGGCCTCGAGGGCCGGCTTGAGCTTGGCGAAGATGACGTCGTTGTCGGTCACGTCCTCGACGTAGTGGACCGTGATGCCGGTTTCCTTCTTGAACTGGTCCAGCGTCGGGTGCCGCTGCGTCTTGTCGTCGACGTCGAGGTACTCCGGCCAGTTCGACCAGTTGACCACCTTCTGGGTGGCCGACATGTCCTTGGCGGCACGGGCGTCCACGGAGAACTTCTTCAGGCCCGGTGTCGAGCACGCCGCAAGAGCGGCGGCCGAACCCAGGCCGAGGACACCGCCGAGAAAGCGCCGGCGGGTCAGCCCCCGCAGCAGCGGCGTCGAGATCGGGTCAGGGGGTGTGGCCATCGGGTGACCTCCACTTCGTGATCGGTGTGCGTCCCCCGCGAGGTTGCGCCGTCCCCTCGGCGCTGTGGTGTGACATGGCCGTGCCTGCTACGACTCGAGATTCGCCATGACGTGCTTGATGCGGGTGTAGTCCTCGAACCCGTACATCGACAGGTCCTTGCCGTAACCGGAGTGCTTGAACCCACCGTGCGGCA
>CAYRLV010000263.1:0-5826 GCA_964425155.1 uncultured Ornithinicoccus sp.
TCGTAGAGTCGCCGGGTGCCGTTGTAGAGGAACGACGACGACATCTTCTTGGTCTGGTCCGTCAGGTCGTGCGGATAGCTCTCGACCACCCCGCCGCCTGCCTGTGCAATCAGGTCGAGCGCACCGGTGATCGCCAGCTCGGTGACGCCCTGCCGCCGGTGGCGCTTGTCGACGAAGACGCAGGTGATCCGGTAGTCGGGGTCCGCCGTCTTGGTCGCGTCGTACTGCTTGCGGTGATGAATGCCGGGCAACTCGACCGGCGTTCCGTACTCGGCCCAGGCGATGGCCTCGTCACCGTCCATCACGAGTGCGGCGTGTGCCTTGCCCTCCTCGACGTAGGCCTTCTTCAGCGCCCGGTTGGCCTCCGCGCCCTGGCCGCGCTCGGGCCCGTCGGGGTGGAACCAGATGCACCAGCAGCCGCCGAAGATGCCGTTGTGTCGCTCCACCATCGCTTCGAACGCGGGCCAGGTCTCGGGGCTGAGCGGTGCGATGGTGTATGCGGATTCGGTCGCCATGGCGTTCAGTCCTTCCTGGCGGCGGACATGTCGGCGCAGAGCACTCCCCGGTTGCCGTCCTGGTCGGCGAGCACCGTGAGCCCGGGCGCCTCGCTGTCGTCGACGACCGTGCCGCCGGCCGCGACGCAGGCGGTGACGCGTCGCTCGGCCACCTCGGGTGCCACGTAGACCTCGACGTGGAACCGCTGACCCGAGCCCTCCTCGGGGGCGTCTCCGAACCACAGGTTCGGCACCCGGCCCGTCGCGTCCCGGATCTCGTCACTGGGGGTCCCGCGACCCTGGGCGTCCGCGTCTCCGGTCAGCAGAGCCGCCCACATCGGGGCGATGGTGGCGGAACTCCCGGTGTCGAGCCCGAGCTCGATGTGGCTGACCGAGGCGGGGTCGGCGGTGACCTGCTGGTCGACGGCGATCTCGGTGATCCGACGCGCGAGGTCGACATCCTGCTGGGTCACCCATTCGACGACGAACTCGGTGCCTTCGTCGTTGCGGTAGATGGCGTCCTCGGTGACCAGTTTGAGGTCGACGTGCCCCGGCTCCATCGACACACGTGGGTGGTGGCCGCATGCGTCGCCCGCCTCGCCCACCGCGGCGACGAACCGTGCGCCGCTGCTGAAATCGCTGACCAGGTAACGGGCGTGCAGTCCCTGGGCCAACTTGCGCCAGTCGGTCAGATCGGCCTCGGCGATCTGTTCCCCCCTCAGCATGTCCATGGAGGGGCACCCTACCGGTGATCAGTCCGCGACGCAGGCGCAACGAGCGATCCGTGTGCGAGGGCGTCGATGGCCGGACACGGCAGGATGCCCACGCCTGCCATGGGATTCGGCGCGCGATGGGCAGCGCGATGGTGGCTGAGAGATATTCGGTGGGGAGGCGCCGGGCGGGCCGTCACCATGGCTCACGTGCCTGAACTCGAGGTCGTCGTCGCACACCAGGAGCGCGCGACGCTGCGTGTCGGTGACGTGTTCCTGAAGATCGATGCCGACCAGGAGCGCCTCGACCGTGAGGCCGACGTCATGGCGCTGTCGCCCATCCCGACTCCGGCGATCCTGTGGCGGAAGCCCTCCGTCCTCGCCCTCGCCGCGCTCCCGGGGACGCCCTTGGGTCGGTTGGGGGAGCCGTCGGGAGCGTCGTCGGCGGCGTGGGCCGCGGCAGGCGCAGCCATCCGGGCTCTGCATGAGTCGCCTGCGCCCCCTGGGCCCGCACGCCGGGGCGAAGATCGCGCCGCGAGGCTGGACACGGAGTGTGAGCGGCTCGTGTCCGAGGGGGTGCTCCCCGCTGATCTGGTCAGGCGGAACCGCGAGGTCGCGGAGGCGGCGCTGCGGCCGGCGAATCCGGTGTTTGCACATGGCGACCTGCAACTGACGCACGTGTTCGTCGACGACGAGGAAGTGACCGGCGTGCTCGACTGGTCCGAAGCTGGCCAGGGAGACGGCATGTACGACTTGGCCACCTTGACCTTCGGACACCCCGAGCGCCTCCACGAGGTCGTCGAGGGTTACGGGCGTGACGTGGACCTCGCAGTCATCCACGGTTGGTGGTCGTACCGCGGACTCACCGCGACCCGCTGGCTGATCACGCACGGTTTCGACCCGTTCTCCCCGGGCTGCGAGGTGGACGTCCTGAAGGCGGCGCGACGGTGACCAGCAACGCGAGTCGCGCTCAGGACTTCACCGTTGACGGTGGTGCTCGCCGCGTCGACCCGCGTCGTCGCTCCTGGCCGACAGCTGGCGTGACGCTCCCAGGGCTGCGACTTCGTCGATCACCACGTCCAGGGGCGTCGACTTCGTCAGGTAGTGCGGGTGAAACTGCCTGGCGGCCTGCAGCGCCGGCGCGGCCGGGTCAGCCGTGTAGAGCATCACGGCCGGTGCGGGGCGAATCTGATCCAGCAACGGCAGGAGGGCGACTCCCGTCATGATGGGCATCTGGACGTCCAGCAGCAGCACGTCGGGGCGCTCGCGCCGGGCGAGCGCCAGCGTCTGGTGTCCGTCGGCGGCCGCATTGACCCGGCCGAAGCGTGGGTCGGTCCGCAGCAGGTCAAGGAGCAGGGCGCGCAGCCGATCGTCGTCGTCGGCGACCAGGACGGAGATGCTCAGTTCTTCGCGAGAGCGCCCGGGGGGCCGTGTCGAAGCAAGGCGGGAGGGCGGCGGGTTGAACCGGCTGCGACCGCGCAGAATCAGCGCGAGGACGACGGTCACGGCGACGGCCAGCACCAGCCAGCCAGCGACCAGCAGTACCCACGTCAATGGCGTGCCCCCCGGATCGAACGGTCCCGTCGTCAGGACGCGATGGCGGTCTCCCTGACGTACTGACGTTACGCGCGCGCCGTTACGGCATGATCTCGAAAGGGTCAGTGCACCTTAAGCAAGCGGTCAGGAGATGGCTACGAGTCGTGAGTGGCAGGTGCGGCAGGACGTCCTCGGAACTGCGGCGTGGATCTCCTCCGGGCAGCCGGAGTTCCGCACCGTTTCCCTGCGTTCGGTTCGCTTGCAGTCGCTATGCATGGCATGCTCACGCGGGGGTTTCGCTTTTGCCAACGACCTTGAACGAAGGAAATACAGTGAAGATCAGCATCGACTCGGCCGAACCGCTCGAGGACGTCATGCGCGTGGTGGGGGCAATGTATGGCGTGACCCTGGCGGTCACGACGCCGGACACGGACGCTCAGCCGGCCGCGAGTTCCACCCGCGGGCGTGGTCGCGCGCGCTCCAAGTCTCGGGGCAAGAGCCCGGCCAGGCGGAGCTCGCGGAGCCGATCGGCCGGAAGGTCAAGCAGGGTCAGCGCCGCAGAACTGAGGGCGTGGGCACAGGAGCACGGTCACACCGTCAACGACCGCGGCCCCATCCCTGCGGACGTCCGGGCCGCATACCAGGCTGCTCAAGGCAACTGACGCCCTCATACCAGTGGCGTGTCGACCGCTGACCCGCGGCCGGCTGGGGGGAACCACATCCCGTGCCAGCGTCCCCAGGTCACGGGTTCGGGACGCGGAGGGCCGGGCCGGGCTGGTCGTCGGTCCGGGCGATGGTGACGTCTCCGTCGGGGCTGGCAGCACGTGAGTAGACGAGGGCGAACGTCGAGTCGCGCTCGACGACCACGGCGTTCGCGCCGGGGTCCTGGTTGAGGCGGTTGGCGGCCGCTTGGACAGAACCCGCGTCGACGCCGGCGGGTAGCAGGTACGTGGCAGCACCTTGCGCGGAGTGACCACCCACGGTCAGCGTCAGCCCTTGGCGTCGGAACGTCTGTGGCGTGGTGCAGGCAGCGCCGGACGTGCCGGTGGCATCGCCGGCCCCGTCCTTCTTGCCGGCGGTGAGTCGGGTGACCAGGCAGACCTTGCCGCGGTCGCCGCGGACGACCCAGTGTTTGCCGTAGCGGGACGTGCCGAGCAGCCGCGACGAGCTCACGTCGAGGCCTCGGGCGTTCTCTCGGAGCGCGCGGGGCAGCCGGTCGTTGGCGTGTCGCGGCAGGGCCAGGACGGGCGCCAGGTCCTGCGCGGTTTCTCGTTGCTGGTGTCGGAGATCGACGACGAACGACACGGCGGTGTCCTTGAGCTTCGCGGTGAGTTGCCAGCATCCCGACCGCGGCAGGGTGATCGTCGTGGGCCAGAAGTGGATGGTCTGGTCACGGGGACCGGCCGCGGAGGAGTAGCTGGGCGGGTCGCCCTTCGCCGAGCCGGTGCCGTCCAGCCGTTGTGCCGTCAGGGTCGGCGCACCCTCGGCGTCGCTCAACCGGCCACGGTCGTCCAAGGTGAAGGTGCCGTACTTGAGCCTGGTGGAGCCGGCGGAGACCGCCCCTGCGGGAAGCTCGATCCACAGGTCATCGGCGCCGACCCACCGATCGCCCAGGCCACGCAGCGTCGTCGGCACCTTCGCACTCGGCAGGGGTTGCGTCACGTGGCAGTTCGTGACGGGCCCGGGGCCGGCCACCTGCCGGGCGCCGTCCTCCGGGGCGAGGTGCAGTCCGACCGGCACGCCGACCGCCACCAGCGCCGCGGTGAGGACGCCGGCGACACCCGCCCGACGGTTGCGGCGCATCCGGTGTGCGCGGGCTCGCGCCCGGGTGGCGGTGTCACCGTGGACCGGTGCTTGCGGGGCGCAGTCGTGCAGCAGCCGATGGAGCCGCTCGGCCTCGTGGTCACTCATGTCAGTCACAGTCGATCCCTTCGCGAAGACTGCGCAGCGCCGGGTGGTGCCGGAGCCGGGCCAGGGCTCGTGAGGTCTGGCTCTTCACCGTGCCCACCGAGCAGTCGAGGGTGGCGGCGGTCTGGTTCTCGGACAGGTCGAAGTAGAAGCGCAACACCACGGTCGCGCGCTGTCGACGGGTGAGATCGGCGAGGGCACGCAGGAGGTCCTGGCGCATCTCGACGACATCGAACTCCCCGTTTCGACCGCTGGCGCTACCCGGTTCCGGCAGGGTGCCGGTCGGCGTTTCCGCCCGCCAAGCCCGGCGCCACCAGGTGGCGTACGTGTTCATCAGGATCCTGCGCACGTAGGCCTCCTGCCCACCCGCGTGGATCCCGCCCCAACGCAGATAGGCCTTGGCCAAAGCCGTCTGCAACAGGTCCTCTGCGCGGTGCCAGTCGCCGGTGAGCAGCCACGCCGCGGTCAGCAGCGAGGGAGACCGAGCGGCGACGAATGCGTCGAAGTCGTCCGCTGCCTGCATCCCCTCACCGCCTTCCACGACCTAGACCACCTGGGCCCGGTGAAACGTTGTCACGAGGCACACGACGACCGGCCTCGTCCCGATCGCGTCCGTTGACCGGCACGGTCCACGTCCCGATACCGTGGCCCATGGAGCTCATCGACCTGAGTCACCCGATCGTGCACGGTATGACGACCTATCCGGGTCTGCCTGGTCCCGTCATCGACGACTACCTCGGCTTCGAGGACTCCGCGTCGCACTACGCCGCGGGCACCGAGTTCAGCATCGGTCGGATCACCATGGTCGCCAACACCGGGACCTACCTCGACACCCCCGCCCACCGTTTTCGTGACGGGCACGACCTGTCGGCCCTGCCGCTGGAGCGCTGTGTCCTGCTCCCAGCAGTGGTCGTCGACGGCGGACCCGGCCCCATCGGCCCGGAGTCCTTCGACGGGCAGGACCTCGACGGGTCCGCGGTGCTGCTGCACACCGGTTGGGACCAGCACTGGGGCACGGGCCGCTACGGCGACGTCTCGCACCCGTTCCTGACCGAGACCGCGGCCCGGTTCCTGGTCGAGGCGGGAGCGGTACTGGTCGGCATCGACGCGGTGAACATCGATGACACCGCAGGGGGCCACCGGCCCGCACACACCGTGCTGCTCGACGCCTCGATCCC